>CALFEW010000333.1 GCA_937958365.1 uncultured Chloroflexota bacterium
TTTCAGCTTTGGTTCTTTCTACATTGTCAGTACGCAATTGGCGGCTGTGTTTCCTGTTGCGCGATTGACGTGGGATTTTCTTGTCTTTGGATTGATTGCCCTGGCGTTAATTTTGACGCCGGGACTGCGTCGCAGCCCCGGCTGGCTCGTCTTAGGGGTTAGTCTGTTTTTGTGGGTTGTTATTAAGTTTCTGCTAGTTGAAACCAGCAGCTTGAATTGGACTTATGTCATTGTTTTGTTGGTTGAGATTGTTTTTTTGCTGTTGATTGCTGGTTTGGCGCATGAAATTTCTCGGGATTTGGCGGCTTTGCACAAGGTTGAGCATGTTTTAGGCATTGGCACGGCCGTTCCTCCCACCCTGGATTCAGAGACGGCCGTAAGAACCATTCGGCAGGAGATGAGATGGAGCCGGCGCTATGAACGGCCGTTAAGTCTCATCTTGTTCAACTCTTTCCCGCACCTCACCGAACCAGAGACGGTGAAAGCAGAACCGGCGGCGCAAGGACGTCTGGCGCAACACCGGGCGAACGTTGGCGCTGTGTTAAGTTGTCGGTTGAGAATGGCCGACCGACTGTTTGTGGATTCCCGCAAGAACCGATTTGCCGTCATTTGTCCGGAAACCGATGCTGACGAGTCGGTACGGCTGGCCGACAGTCTGACGCAAGCGCTTTTGGACGAGTTTGGCTTCAAAGCAACGTGTGCGGTGGCTTCATTTCCTGCGGATGGCCTGACGTTTAACAAGCTGCTCGAACTGACAACGGCCGCTTTGGAAAGCTCGGATTCGGAAGCGCTTCCCGTGCGTAAACCTTTGTCGCCCAATGCCTACGGTTAACGGCCGTTTGCCACACAAGCCCGCGACAGGTACTCGTTTGAACTGATCATTTGATTTTCTGTTTCTTTTGTTGTTGGCGAAGAAGGAACATCGTATGAGTTATGATCTGGATTATGAAACACGGTTTGACATAGAAACCAAAACACCAGAACATCGAACCCCAATTGCATTTAACAATCACCTGGAAATTTCGGCCGACTATCCCCATGCCTGGTGGACAAATATTTCGGCAGACACAGCGCTTTTTCGTGGTCGCAGCTTTCACATAGCCAAACGATTCATGGATTTGCTGCTTGTCGCCCTGGCATTGCCGGTCTGGTTGATGGTCATGGCCGTTTGCAGCCTGTTGATCAAGCTGGAAAGCCCCGGCGGTCCCGTTTTCTTCAAACAGCAAAGGACCGGCAAAGATGGTAATCGTTTTCAGATGGTTAAGTTTCGCACGATGGTGCCCCAGGCAGAACAAATGAAGCAGGAATTGATGCATCTGAATGAATTGCAGTGGCCGGATTTTAAGATAGCCACAGATCCACGCATTACGCGGGTAGGGCGATGGCTGCGCAAAACAAGCCTGGACGAACTGCCGCAATTGATCAACGTCATGCGCGGCGAAATGAGTGTTGTAGGGCCGCGCCCCACATCCTTTAGGCCGGAGACGTATGCTTTGTGGCACACGGAGCGGCTGGATGTGCTGCCCGGTATTACCGGTTTGTGGCAGGTGATTGGGCGTGGCTCGATGGAGTTTGATGAGCGAGTTCGGCTGGACATTGCCTATATTGAGCGCCAGTGCTTGTGGCTGGATGTTTTAATTTTGTTACGCACGTTTACGGCCGTTCTCGCCCAACGAGGCGCGTATTGATGACTTCGCCACCCTTACCCGGCCGCGTGGCGTTTATCCGGGTATTTTCCAAAGCGCCGGTGGGCGCCAGCGTAGCCCAAATGCTGCGGACGGCTTTCCCGGAATTCGAGGTGGATGTGTTGGACGTGACCACCTTGTTGAAGCGGCGTCCCGACGTCATCTTGATGAATGGCCTGGCATTGATATGGGCTTACGGCCGTGACATCTTGCGCGGGTATCGCACCATCGGCGAAGCGTTTTGGGGCACAAGTTACCTGTTTACCCAGACCCGAAAGCTGATTAAGCAGGCTCTGGCGCGGCGACCCGGCTCCTATGTTTTTACCTTTCAACTGCAATCTATGGTGGATGCCCATGTGGACAATCTGCCTCATTTTGTGTATACGGATCATACTCACCTGGCGAATTTAAGTTACGGCCGTTTCAACGTGCGCCGCCTCAATTCAGAGGCGTGGCTGGCGCAAGAACGCAGCCTTTACCAGCAGGCCGACCTGGTGTTTACGCGCAGCAGCAATATCTCCCGTTCCCTGGTGGAGCAGTATGGGCTGCCGCCGGAAAAAGCGGTTTGCGCCTACGTTGGCGTCAATGTGCAGCCGCAGCCGGTGGGCGATGACGGCCGTTACCACAACCAACACGTCCTTTTTGTCGGTTCAGATTGGGAACGCAAAGGAGGACCGGAACTGGCGCAAGCTTTTCAGGCCGTGCAAAAGAAATTGCCCCAGGCCCGCCTCACAATAGTTGGCGCAGCCCCAGAATTGGACATACCAAACTGTCGGGTATTGGGCCAGATTCCCGTCGAGGACGTCAGCCGGTATTACCAGGAAGCGTCTGTTTTTTGCCTGCCCACCCAACTGGAACCCTTTGGCGTGGCGTTTATCGAGGCAATGGCCCATCAACTCCCCATCATCGCCACGGCCGTTGGCGCAATTCCCGATTTTGTCCACAATGGTTACAACGGCTTGCTGGTTGCCCCAAACTGTGTGCCCGAATTAACAGCCGCATTGTACACCCTGCTGGATAATCCCTCATTGTGTGCGACTTATGGGGCCAATGGCTACCAATTATTTCAAGAACGTTACAACTGGGATCAGGTCGGCAAAACCATCCGCCGACACGTCCTGGCCTCTTTGCACCTATCTTCACTGGCAAGTCAGTAATTCATGAAGTTGCGTCGCGCGTCTTCGTGTGTGCCGCATCGCAGTATTAGCCTGTTATGGAGTAAAGACCTTGACTCAAATAAATACCTATTGGCAAATTGTAAAACGGGGTTGGTGGATTATTCTTTTGACGGCCGTTGTGGCCGTGGCGGCATCATTGATCTACTCATCCATGTCACCCCGCATTTATCGGACAACGACGCGCTACATCGTCAGCCCACAGGCCGGTATTGCCAGCGAAACCGATTATTTCCGCAGCCTGGATACCTTAGACCGGCGGTCCATCATCACCACCTACGCGGAAGTGTTTGGCAGCCAGCGCATCATTGGTGAAGCTGTGGTTTCACTTGGAGAACCATTGGAGGTGATGGCAGATTATGTGGTAACGGCCGTTGGCCTGCCGGAAGCCAACGTCATTCAAGTCACCGTCGAAGGGCCAGACCCAACCATCGCCATGCATGTGGCCGAGGCCATTGGCGAGCGTTCCACGGAGTATATTCAGGGACTCTATTTCATGTACGTCATCACCCTGTTGGATTCGCCCAGCGTGCCGGACGGTCCCATCAGCCCGACGCCTTTGCGGGATGCGCTGGTGGCTGCGGTGTTAGGTCTGGCGGTAGGTGTGGTTCTGGCCATCGCCTACGTCTCCCTCACCGACCGGCAGCGCCAGCACGGCGATGACCTCGAAGCCGCTACAGACACAGAAGCCTCTAAAGACAGACGGCCGCAGTCTAATCCAGCCATCAACTAACGACCTTACGACGTTATACGGAACACGAACAACACAGAGATAAAGAGCAACCCGCTAAAGATGACGACTGATCAGAACAACCAGGGCCTCGTCAGGGCTACTTTGCACGGCACTTTTTGGCTGTATGCTGCCACGTACAGCGGCAAAATCCTGGTGTTTATCAGCACCGTCATTCTGGCGCGTCTGCTCACCCAGGAAGATTTTGGCCTGGCCGGTTATGCGCTGATTGTCATCAGCTTCCTGGATGTGCTCAATGATTTGGGCATTGGTGCGGCCGTCATCTATCATCGCGATGATCCCAAAGTGCTGAACACCGCTTTTTGGCTTAACCTGGCGACCGGCGTCGTTTTGTTTGGCCTCACCTGGCTGGTAGCTCCGTTAGCCGCTTCATTTTTTAACGACCCACGCATCATCCCGCTGACGCGCGTCTTGGGCTTCACGTTTCCCATCACGGCCGTTGGCAATATTCACAGCGCCCTCCTGCGCAAAAACCTCACCTTCAAGCGCAAATTCATCCCCGACATGAGCAAAGCTTTCGGCAAAGGCATCACGGCCGTTACGCTGGCGCTGCTGGGTCTGGGCGCGTGGAGCCTGGTGGCGGCCCAGGTGGTGGGCACGATTGTCTCGGTCATCGCCCTGTGGTGGGTGATGGCCTGGCGGCCGGCCCGACAGTTTGAGCGCCAATTTGCACGGCCGTTGCTCGGCTACGGCGTTAACATCGTCACCGTGAATGGCCTGGGCACGTTTATCAATCAGGTGGATTACCTGATTGTCGGGCGGGTATTGGGCGCGGCGGCGTTGGGCGTGTATTCGCTGGCCTTCCGCATCCCGGAACTGCTGGTGAAGGATTTTTGCGCCAACGCCGGGCAGGTCATGTTCCCCGCCTACGCCAAAATCCGCGACGACCGGGCCGCCCTCAGCCAGGGTTTTTTGATTACCATGCGCTACATGTCGCTAATTACCGTGCCGGTGGCTTTAGGGCTGGCGGCCGTTGCCCGCCCGCTGGTGCTGACTTTTTTCACCGACAAGTGGGCGGCGGCCATCCCCGTGCTTTCGGCTATCGCCCTGTACACGCTCATTCGTTCCCTCACCTTCAACATCGGCGACGTGTACAAGGCGCAAGGACGGCCGGACATTTTGACCAAATTGTCGCTGGTGACGGCCGTTCTGTTAGCGCCATCGTTGTGGTGGTCGGCGGTCGTGGTTGGCACGATAACGGCCGTCGCCTGGACGCAGGTAGTTGTGGCGGCCATCACCGGCATGATAACCCTGGCCGTCGCCGCCAACATGCTCAGCACCCCGCTGCGTACCCTCGTCCAGACATTTTTGCCGGCGTTGGCCGCCGGTCTGGTGATGGCCCTGGTTGTGCGTCTGTTGGTGAATCAGATGACGGCCGTGGCCCCCATCTGGCAGTTATTGGCCGGCGCAATGGCTGGCGCCGTCATTTATGGCGGCATTATCTGGTTTTGGCAGCGCGACGTGGTTTTGCAAGCTGTGGTCAGCTTGCGGGCCGCGTTTGGCCGCCGCCAACCTTCAGAAGGAGTCGTCGGCGTTTGATACTTTCACGGTTTAACCCTTCCAAAGAATGGCTGGCCCTGGGTTTTGCCGGTCTGGCGACGGCCGTTGGGCTGGTCATGGGTCTGCTCACCGGGATGATCGGGCAGCCTTTGTATTTGCTGGCCGTCTTCGCCGGTCTGGTTGTCGGGGCGCTGACGCTGGTTTATGTGGAATTGGGCCTGCTGGCGCTTGTCGTCTTGACCTTTACCCGCCTTTCGGACGTGCTGGTGCAATTTCACGGCGCGCCTTCCGTCGCCAAACTGTTTGTGCCAATGCTGCTGCTGGTGGTCTTTGCCCGCTGGCTGCTGCTGCAAAAATCACCGGCGCCCTGGAAGCGCACGGCCGTTCTGCTGGGCATCTATGGTCTGGTCGGTTTCGCTTCTTTACTTTACGCCAACGATTACGCCGCCGCCCAGGAAGCCTTTTCCGATTACGTCAAAGACGTGTTGATTGTTCTCGTTATCGTCATGATTTTGCAGAAGGGGCAGACCCTGCGCCAGGTGGTCTGGGCGCTGCTGGCTTCCGGCATCTTTCTGGCGACCATCACCACGTTTCAGCAGTTAACCGGCACGTTTACCAACAACTACGGTGGTTTTGCCCTGGCCGAAGTGCAGCAAATTATCGGCGAAACCAACGATTTCCGCATTGCCGGGCCATTGTCCAGCAATTACTACGCCTTAATTCTTGTGCCGCTTGTGCCACTGGCCATGGACAGATTGTGGCACGAAAAATCGGGCTGGCTGCGCCTGTTGGCGGGTTGGGCGCTGCTGGTTTCCGTCCTGTCCATTATTTTCACCTATTCGCGGGGCGGCTTTCTGGCGTTGGTCGTCGTCGTGTTGTTGATGCTGCTGCGCATGAAGCTGAATCGCGGCTTTTTGCTGGCCCTCATCGTCCTGGGATTGGTGGTATGGCAATTTTTACCGGCGCAGTACACCGACCGGATTGGTACGTTGGGCAGTCTGGTGGGGGCGGGAAGTGATACGGCCGTTACCACCGAAGTCTCTTTTCGCGGCCGTCTCAGCGAAACCACCGTCGCCTGGCAAATGTTTCTAGACCACCCCATTTTTGGCGTGGGGCTGGCGAACTTTAACGCCAACTATCAGGACTACTCGCAAAATCTAGGCCTGGACCAACGCCTGGAAGCGCGTTCCGCCCACAGCCTCTACCTGGAAATCGCCGCCGAATCTGGCCTGATTGGTCTGATCGCGTTTGGCGCGATTTTGTGGTTCCTGTTTCGCGGCGTGGCGTTTGCCAATCAGACCTTCAAGGCGGCGCAAACGCCGGACTATGCCCACATCACCATCGCCCTGGGCATTGCGCTGATTGGTTATCTGGTGGGGTCCATTTTCCTGCATCTGGCCTACGCCCGTTATTTCTGGCTGTTTATCGGCCTCTGTTTTGCCCTGCCCAACGTGGCCCGTTATGAATGGACGCGCCGCCAATTGCCCGCTGCTGCCAACATCGAAGCAAATGGCCTATGAGCGTTGATGAGCATCTGCGAGATACGGCCGTTACCGGCCTGCCGATTTTGATCATTGTAGATGGCTTGCGCGTGGGGGGCGCGGAAAAGCTCATCGTCACCTTTGCCCAGGAGCTAAGCCACCGCCCGGACACACTGACCATCGTCTCTTTGCAGCGCATTGTACCGGCCATGCTGGCCGACGTAGAAGCCACCGGCGCGCAAGTCATTCCCCTGCACAGCAAAAAACTGGTGGATCCTATCCGCTTTTATCGCTTGTGGCAGTTGGCGCGACGCCAGCGCTTTGCCGTGATTCACACGCACCTGACGGCCGCTAACATTTTGGGCGGCTTTATTGGTCGCCTGACAGGTACGCCCGTGGTGACGACGCTGCACAATACACGTCTGTTCAGCCAGGACCATCTGTATCACGGCCGTCTTGAAGATTGGGTCTTGCGGCGTCTTACCACCCAGGTCATCGGCGTGGGTTGGGAAGTGGCCGCCACCCACCAGACGCGCCTGGGGCTGGACAACCTGCTGGTATTGCCCAACGCCGTCGCGCTGCCGCCACCGCTGCCCGCCGCCGAGCGGGAGCGTTTGCGCGCCGAACTGGTGGATGATCCAACGGCCGTTCTCCTGATCGCCATTGGCCGCTTACGGCCGCAAAAAGGCTTCCTCGATTTGCTGACCGCCTTTGCCGACGTCCAGCGCAACCATCCGCGCACGCGCCTGCTCATTGCCGGGCAAGGGCCGCAGGAGGCCGAACTGGCTGCCGCAATTACGGCGCTGGGCCTGGACGGCAAGGTTTTGTTGCTCGGTTTGCGCCACGACATCCCGAACTTGCTGGCGGCCAGCGATATTTACGTCAGCGCCGCGCATTGGGAAGGGCTGCCGGTGGCGATGTTGGAAGCGATGGCCGCCGGACTGCCGTGTGTGGTAACGGCCGTGGGCGACGTGCCCCAGGTGATGGATGAGACGGTTGGCCTGTTGCTGCCGCCGCAGCAGCCGGCGGCTTTTGCCCAGGCCCTCCAGCGCCTCATCGAAGCCCCCGCCGATTGGCCGCGCCTGGGCCAGGCCGCCCGCCAAAGAGTCGCCACCGCCTACTCCGCCGACGCCTGGACGGAGAAGCAGTTGGCGCTGTACCGGCAGTTGGCTGGCTGCCAATGAACAAGATTGGTCGCCGCTTCCTAACCTGGGCAAGCCAGAACCCGAAAGAGGTTATCAAAGATTACGCAGATTACGCAGATTTTTATTTTCAATCTGCGCAATCTGCGCAATCTGCGTAATCTTTGACAATATTCTTACTCCCTTTGCAAGCAGTTGGCTTGTCAGTTGGCTTGTAATGACCTGATATTTTGTATTTGTGGCGGGAGGATCAGTTGCGCGTTGATATGATTATTTTGGAGTATCACCCGATTGTGGGTGGGGCGCAGCGGCAGTTGGCGATGGTTGCACCGCTGCTGCAAGCGCAAGGCGTGGACGTGCGTATTCTCACACGTCGTTATGCCGGGCTGCCCGCCTATGAGATGGTGGATGGCGTGCCGGTTCACCGGCTGCCCGCTCCTGGCCCCAAACTGATGGCCGCATTCACCTTCACCCTGTCCGCCCTGGCTGAAATCGAGCGACATCCACCGGACCTGATTCATGCGTTCAGCCTGTTTTCGCCATTGAGTACGGCCGTGCAAGCCAAGAAGCGTCACCACATCCCCATCGTCGCCAAAGTGCTGCGCGGCGGTCCGTTGGGCGACGTGGACCGGCTGCGCCACAAGCCTTTTGGGGCGCGCCGCCTGGCCTCTTACCGGCAGCAGGTGGACGCCTTTGTTACCATCAGCCAGGAAATTGACGACGAGCTGGCGGCGATTGGCGTGCCACCGACGCGGCGCGCCTTTGTGCCCAACGGCGTAGACCTGACCCGTTTTGCCCCTCTCGCGCCGGAAGCGCAGCGGGAACGGCGGCGGCAGTTGGGCCTGCCGGAAGGGCCGCTGGCGCTGTTTACCGGCCGATTGGTCCCAGAAAAGCGGGTGAATCATTTGCTGGCCGTCTGGACGGCCGTGCGGCGGCAGTTGCCCGACGCGCATTTGCTGCTGCTGGGCGATGGGCCGGAATTGGCAGCGTTGCAGCAGCAGGCCGGTGAGGGTGTGTTGTTTGGCGGCCGCGTGGACGACGTGGACGCTTATTTGCCGGCGGCCGATTTATTTGTGCTGCCATCGGCGAC
>CALFEW010000334.1 GCA_937958365.1 uncultured Chloroflexota bacterium
GGTTAAAAGCCCTTTCATAAGCAAACATCGAACCATACGTCTGATAGAGGGGTGCAGCAATCATGCTGCACCCTTTTTGCTTCAGGCGTATAATGGTTGCCAGAAAAATGCTTACTGTTGGGTCGGATCAAGCTTAAGGACAAGGATGGTTGGATGAGTAGTTTGCTCGTTTATGCCCCGGCGCTTCCGCACACCAAAGCCTATCACCCGGAGAGCCATCATCGGTTAGCCTCTGTTATGACTTACCTGGATAGGTTTGGCGTGCTGCCGGACTTAACGCCGTTGGAACCGATGGCCGCGACGCTTGAGCAGTTGATGCGTGTACACACGGCCGAATTAATTGAGCGCATTCAGCAAATTTCCTGGCGTGGCGGTGGGTTGCTGGATCACGGCGACACGTATGCGACGGCCGAAAGCTTTCGCCTGGCGCGGTTGGCGGTTGGCGGCTGCTGTGACGCTGTGGACAGGATTATGACCGGGCAGGCCAGGAATGGCATCGCTTTGGTGCGCCCTCCGGGGCATCATGCCGCATCAAACCAGGCGGGTGGGTTTTGTTTGTTGAATAATGCAGCGGCGGCGGTGCGACAGGCACAGGAAGTGCATGGCGCCAAGCGGGTGGCCATCATAGATTTTGATGTGCATCATGGCAACGGCACACAGGAGATTTTTTACCTGGACGATTCTGTGTTGTTTGTCTCTATTCATTTGTTTGCGCCCTATTTTTATCCGGGAATTGGGCAATCCAACGAAATGGGGGCGGGACATGGATTTGGTTTTACATTGAACGTGCCATTGCCTCCTTTTGTCGGCGATGAAGGGTACTGCCGCATCATGCGAGAGTTGGTGCTGCCGAAGGTGGCGGCTTTTCAGCCGGATATGATTCTGGTTTCGGCCGGGTATGATGCCCATTGGCAGGATCCACTGGCGCAAGGTGGCTTGAGTCTAAAGGGATATGCCCGGATTTGCCGGTATCTGGTGCAGATGGCGAACGAGTTGTGTCACGGCCGTATCCTCTTCATCCTTGAAGGTGGCTATGAACTCAACGTGTTGAACAGCGGCATCCTGAATACGATCTACGCGATGCTCGGCCGTGATGAAATTCAAGATACCATCGGCCCTATGCCCCAACAAGAACAAGACGTGACTGATCTACTACATCAACTGAGGGTCCGTCACTTGCTTAATTAGCGGAAACTTTGCATAATATCGCAATAAGTTAACCATAATTAGCGCGTAAAACGTAAAACTTGCATACGCATGGCCTCGCAACATTGGTTTGTTTTACGTTTTGCAGGAGAAAGGTTACCCAGTGACAACCATTGCCCTGCATAACTATCATAAACAAATTGACCAGCTTCTGAATGACAATCAGTATGATCTGGCGGTCGAGCATTGCCGCCATATTTTACAACAGCAGCCACAACACATCGCCACTTATCGGCTTCTGGCCAAGGCGTTATTGGAAAAGGGCGATTATGATGGGGCGACTGAATTGTTCCAGCGCGTCCTCAGCGCCGCACCCAACGACTACATCGCCCACGCAGGCCTTTCCGTTATCTTCAAGGAAGAAGACGTCTTATCCCAGGCGATTTGGCACCTGGAACGCGCCTATGAAATTGAGCCGTATAATGCGGCCATTCAACAAGAGCTGCGCTCGTTATACGTTCACCAGTTTGATAGAAGCCGTAAAACTCAACAAAATGGCGACACGGCCGTTGTCCCCACCGTTCTCCTCCTCACCGAAGGCGCATTGGCCCGTCTCTACCTGCGCAGCGAATTGTATGACCAGGCCACGGCCGTATTACGCGCCGGCCTTAGCAAAGACGAAGAACGCATAGATTTGCGCGCCTTGCTCATGGAAGCGCTGTGGCGTGACGGCCGTCGTATGGAAGCTGTCACCGTCGCTTTACAAGTCCTGAACCAACTCCCCAACTGCATTACCGCCAACGCCATCCTCGCCGAAATCTGGCTGCGCACCGGCCGTGTAGACGAAGCGCAGAGCTACCTTCACCGGCTGCACTCTTTGCTGTTATTCGACAACGAACATTTCGACAGCGAATCTCCTGAGGGCATCGCATTTAGCGCGGAAGGCGCTATCGCCCTGCCGGCGGTTATTGAACTGGATTACCTGGGAAGCGGAGGCGACAGGGCCGAATTTGAGGAAGCCGGTCGTTGGGCGCCGACGGCCGTTGCCGTCGAGCGCTCCGAAGTGGAAACAGACGACGACATGTACCAATGGCTGGAAGGTCTGACCGGCGAACCACCGGCCGACCAACCGGCAAAAGCGGCGGCAGCCTGGACAGATGAAGACCCGTCATTGGCCGACGACACGCAGATAGCGTCAACGGCCGTGCCCCAACACCAATCCGACTGGCTGGCCGGTTTAAGTTCCCCGGCTGAAGAAGAAACGCCCAACTACAACCTCACCGCCGCGGCCGTACAAAGCAAAAAAGACCGCGACGCGGAATTTGCCGGATTGTTTAGCGACGAGGAAGCCGAAACCGGCCTCGATTGGCTGGCCGGACAAGACCTCGATCTATCACCCCAAGCGGCGAAAGTGACCACCGGTCAGACCAAACAACCAGACGAATTCGCGCCTGACTGGCTGACCGATATGGACCAGGATGACCTGGAACCCATGCAAATTGATGCCCTGACGGCCGCTAACTGGCTGCGCGAAACCGACCAGGGCAATGATGCAGTAGACGACGATGCGTTCGATTGGCTGGAAATCACGTCTGACGACGCCCGGCAACAGCCTACCGGCTCCGAAGCCGGAGAAATTGATTTAAGCCAGTTTGGCGAAATCCCCCTGGTGGAAGACGAGGAAAAAGAGATCGAATGGCGTCTGACTGACGAACTCAGCTCGCCGGACACCCCAGTTGACACCATGCCCGAACTGTCGCCGATGGCGCTCGACGACCTGGAAGATTTGGGTTTTGCCACGCCCGGTGAGCTTCCCGCCGATATACCCGATTGGCTCATGGGCGGCAGTGAGACCGGCGATCTTTACGAAGAAGCGCAGCCGGCAAAAGATGAATTGGCTCAGGAACTGGCCGATTGGGTGGCGGCCAACAGCCCCGATCTGCCCGAAAGTGAAGACGCTTTGGCCTGGCTTCAAGATGATGAGGAAGACGACGATGGCTATTGGGGCGACGAAGCGTCGGCCGATGATGAGTCGGCCGAAGAACTGGATGCTCTGGATCTGGCGATTGCGGCCATGGCTCTTAATGAGCAAGAACCCGACTTACCCGACAGCGGCGCTTTGCCGGATTGGTTGAGCGGCGCAGCCCCGGCCACGGTTGATTCCCAACTCCTGGGCACAGACAACCTGGCCCCCAAGGCGGATCTTTTTGGCGAAGAATCGGTTGATGATGAGACGTTTGACTGGTTGCAAGAGAAAAACACGGCCGTTCCCGAAAAAACCTCAGGTACTGGCGATTTGCCGGACTGGCTGATGGGTGCAGGTCTGGATTCCTTCGATTCTGCCCCGCTCGACGAGAAAAAAGTGGCGGACTCAGCCGCCTTTGAACCCGAAATTGACTTCCAGGTAGAACCCACCGATACACCGGACGCTGAAATAGAAGCGCCGGTCATGAGCAGCATGATGCGCGCCGCAGTCGAAATGGACTTTTCAACCGAGGACAGCCTGCGCCCGGTTGAAGGATTGCCCGATTGGCTCATGGGTGATGGACTGGGCGATGAAATCGCTGATGGAAGCGCTGAGGCAAGCCTGGATGTGGAGGAAGTTGTGAGCGACGATAAGGACGAAAAAATGACAGGTCCGACGGAAGAACCCAAAACACCCGCAGCCCAACCCGTGGAACCGGATGAAGATCTGGACTGGCTCAATGATTTGGATGCACTGTCCGAAGCAGAGTCCACCGGCGTTGAAGCTTTGCACGATACCGGTGAACTGCCGGAATGGATGGCCATGGACCTGACAGTATTGGCTGAAGGCGTAGAACAGGGAGAAATCTGGGATACGGCCGTTTCCCCCAACGACATCGTCAAAGAACCTGCCGAGGTCGTCGCTGCTGCCATCGTGCCCCTGGAAGAAGACCCCGAACTGGATTGGCTGGACGCCCTGGCTACCGCCGAGACCGAATCTGAGCCACTCGACGAATTACCTACCTGGCAATGGCCGGATGCGCCGGTCGAGAAGCGATTGGCGGCAGAAGATGTTCCAGAAGACACCCTGGACACGCTCATCAATCTGGGCGACGTTGTGGCCGCGCCCGACCAGGAACCTGACCTGCTGCCGGGCGATCTGGATGACGCCATGTCCTGGTTGGAGGAACTGGCCGGTGAACCTGGCGCGCCTATCGAAGAACTGCCCACCATTGCGCAGAGCATGGATGTGGAAGACCTGCTTGCTTTCCCAAGTGCGTCAGACCGCCTGCCGGAAGATTTCCCCGCTGAGGAAGAAT
The DNA here is from genome assembly GCA_937958365.1 of uncultured Chloroflexota bacterium. GTDB lineage: Bacteria > Chloroflexota > Anaerolineae > Promineifilales > Promineifilaceae > Leptovillus. Next base: position 4,431 of record CALFEW010000334.1, read on the forward strand.
TTGACATGCCGCCGGAAGACCCGGATGCGGCGATGGCCTGGCTGGAACGTCTCGCCGCCCGGCAAGGCGCGCCGTTGGATGAACTGCCTTCCGTGATGGAAGCGCCTGAACCGGAAGTCTCGGAACTGGATGAACTGGATTTCAGCCTGCCTGCGGCCACGTTGGTAGCTGCGGCCGTGGCCGACAGCCTTGCCGACGATGCTGACGACGAGGCGACCGCCGAGTTGGCCGCATCGTCGGCCGATGACTGGATGACTGGCGAATTGGCAGAGGATCTCAGTCTGACTGTGCCTGAGGACCCTGAGGCGGCGATGGCCTGGTTGGAACGACTGGCCGCCCGGCAAGGCGCGCCGCTCGACGAACTGCCCTCTATTACCGACGACACCTGGCTGGATGACTCCTTTGCCGATGAACCCCGCCCCGAACCGTTCGACGCCGAACTTGAAGAGCTTGACCTTGAGGAGCTTGACCTTGATTTGTTCGGCGCGCCTGCTGAATTGGAAACGGCCGTTGTGCTTGATGAACCCGCCGGAGCGCCAGACGACCTGGACGAGGCGATGGCCTGGCTGGAAGGGTTGGCGGCGCGGCAGGGCGCACCCCTGGACGAACTGCCCTCCATCAAACAACCGCTCGAAGTTGAAGAGCCAGAACTGGACCTGTTTGCCGACGATTTTGCTGATGAAGCCGCGCCAGGCGCTCTGGATGACCTGACTGAGGCGATGAGTTGGCTGGAAGGGTTGGGCGAAGAAGAAGGCACAGAAGAATTGGATACGGCCGTTCCCGATTGGCTCATAGCTGAAGCAGAAGCCGACATAGCAATCGAACGACGCCCGATCGTTGCGCCAGCCCTGTTGGCCGAACTGGCCTGGCTGGAGGATGAAGCGGACCTGGAACCGCAAAGCGCCATCACGTCCGATTTTGACCTGGACGAAGCCGACATTTCCGAGGAGGAACTGGCCGCCGCTTTGGATCAGCTTGATGAGTTGGCCCGGCTGCCCGTGGCCTCGAGTGTCGGCAAGGTGGAACCCCCTCTTTTCTTAGCCGACGATTTGGGCGATTTTCCCGACGAACTGGATGACTGGTTTGGCGAAGCAGCGGCTGATGAACCCCGAGAAGCCGATGAACTTGACGTGGCCGCGACAATCATTACGGCCGTTGCGTCCCCAGAAGCCATCGAGCCAGACGAAATCATTGCCGGCGAAGCTGATTTCGACAATACCTTCCTGGAGGCCATACCCGACGATCCCGACGAGGCGATGGCCTGGTTAGAACGGCTGGCCGCCCGGCAGGGCGCATCGTTGGACGAGCTTCCTTCGCTGTATGACGCCGATGAGGAAACCCTGGCCGCCCTGACGGCCGTTCCCGCAGCACCTGTCGCCGAACAACCTGAACCGGTGGAAACGGCCGTGTCTGATCTGGCCGTGCCGGAAAACATCGAAGACGCGATGGCCTGGTTGGAACAGTTGGCCGCGCGGCAAGGCGCGTCGCTGGATGAACTGCCTACTGTGCAAGGCGAGGTCGGTGATTTTGCTACGCCTGCCTGGATCGTCGCCGCACAGGCCGCCGCCGCCGCTGAAACCGTCCAGCCTGAGGCCGCCGGGGATGACCAGGCTGGCAAGGAAGACAGCGCCGTCGGGGACGATATGTTTGAACTGGCTGCCGCCGAGTGGGACACGGCCGTTAACCTGAGTGAACCAGTAGACGCGGCCGTGCCCGATAACATCGAAGACGCGATGGCCTGGTTGGAGCGCTTAGCCGCCCGGCAAGGCGCATCCCTGGATGAACTGCCCACCGTCACGGAAGCCACCCTGGACGACGACGATGACCTGGCAATGCCGGACTGGATCGCCGCTGCCCAGGCGTCGGCCATTAAAGAAGAGGGGGCTGCCGAGGTTACGGCCGTCACTGACGAAGCCGACGAATGGGAAGACATCCTCTTTGCCGCCGATGAGCCGGATGAGGAACCGCTTACCGGTTATGTCCCCGACGAACAGGATGACGACCTGGACGATGTGGATGATTCCCTGCCTGACTGGCTGACGACCGAGGGTGAAGAAAGGCAGCCACGTGTGGTGGGGCATACCGATTGGTTAGGCACGCTGCCGGAGCCAGACCTGGATGGCTGGCTGGCCGCCGAGGAAGAGGCCACGATTGGCCGAACCGGCGCATTGGATTTTGAACCGCCTGCGCCCGCGCGGTCCGGCAAAACTGGGCCTTTGTCTTCCAAAATTCAGACCGGGCCATTATCGCCTAAAATCCAGACCGGGCCACTGAGCGAATTGTCCCTGCCGGAAGACATGGACTTTGAGGATGACCTGATGGTCCCTGACCTGGACCTGGGCCTGTCTGCGGTGGAACTGGACGAAAACCGGCTCCAGTCTGTACGAGAAGCGCTGGGCGGTGGCGAAGTTGAATCGGCGATGCAAGGATATGCTGTGCTGATTGAAAAAGGTGAAGGGCTGAACACGCTCATCGCCGACCTGGAAGTTGCGGCCAATCGCCATGCGGGCCAGCCACTGGTGCGCCGGATGCTTGGCGATGCTTACATGCGCAACGGGCAGTTACAAAAGGCGTTGGAAACTTACCGACAGGCGCTTGACCGGCTGTAAAAATCGGGTACAAATCCAGGGTCTGCTTAAAATCATCAACAGGTAGGTGAAGGACGAAGAACGAGGCGAAACGGCCGTTGTTTTTCGTCCTTCCTTCTTGTCATCATATTTTTGGAGTGAAGGTTAATGGAACGTACATTGATTTTGGTAAAACCAGACGGCGTGCAGCGCGGTCTCATTGGTGAAATTGCGGGCCGTTTTGAGCGCCGCGGGTTGAAACTGGTTGGCATGAAATTCATCCAGATGTCTCGGGAATTGGCCGAACAGCATTACGCAGTGCATAAGGAACGGCCGTTTTATACCAGCCTGGTTGAATA
>CALFEW010000335.1 GCA_937958365.1 uncultured Chloroflexota bacterium
GCTGGCGGAGTTGGCTCCCATACGGCAGAGTCTCGGACATTTGCTTTGAAGGTGAGTTGTCTCTTCACTTTCACCCTGTTGTATAATGGGTCATGAGACACAAAGCGAGGAAACGAATATGGAAAAACTAACGATAGAATATCCTGAAGGGCTGGAAACGGCCGTGGCGACGACCCGTGGCGAGTTTGAAGCCCAAATTCGCTTGATGGCTGCGCTCAAGATGTTCGAGTTGGGTAAACTGTCTTCGGGCAAAGCCGCACAATTGGCCGGCATTTCTCGCGTGGAATTCCTCGAAATGTGCGGACGTTACCATGTGTCTGTTATTCACTACACGGCCGAGGAAATCGAGGCCGAGTTGAAGCAAGAAGTAGCTGCGTTCCAGGACTATTCATGACAATTGTAACCAATACCGGCCCTCTGATTGCCCTGGCCAAAATCAACCACTTGACCTTGCTGCAACAATTGTTTACGACGATTGCTATCCCACCAGCGGTTCACAGGGAGTTGCTAGCCAAGAGTGGCCCGGAAGCGGCGCGTTTGGATCACGCTCTCAATCATTTTATTGTGGTCCAGTCTCGACCGGAGATGCCAGCATTAGTGCGCATTGTGACGGATGCCCTCGATGCGGGTGAGCAGGAAGCCATTGCTTTAGCTCACCAACAGCAGACGCTATTGGTTATTGATGAGCGTTTGGGGCGAGAGGCGGCGCGGCGTCTGGGTCTGACTATTACAGGCACAATAGGTGTTTTGCTTGAGGGCAAACGGCGGGGATTTGTCGCGGGGGTGTTACCGCAACTTCAGGAAATGCGTCAGCAAGGATATTGGTTATCAGATGACGTGTTGCGAGTCGCGGCTAACTTGAGCGGAGAAACGATGTAGCGCTATTGTAGTCGCAGAGGTGAAGTCAAGGCTGTTGCTGGTATGTTACCGGCAACAGCCTTTTTTATTTTCCGGAGGCAACATGTTCCCCGATCTGGTCACTTATCACATTCATCGCTGTGAGCCGCTGCCGCCCAATGACGCCCTGGCCTACCAGTACGTCCTGGCGGGCAATGGTCTGTTCATCCGCGCCGAGACGCGCTTTTTCTTTGCCCGCATCCCCATCGCGGCGGCGGTGGTGCACGGGCTGCCGCTGCTGGCGGCCGACTTTCGCCTCAAGATTCCCCGGCTGTCGGGCAGCCTGCTCCACAGCATCCTGGCCGACGCCCGGCGCGCCCGCCGGCCGGATGGCGGCTTGAACGAGGTGTTCTACCAGGTGCATGACCGGGGCGAGCGGGTGCAGGTGCGACGGCCGTCGCAGTTGGCGACCGGCAGCAGCGTGGTGGCTGCCGGCAACGGCGACCCGGCCATCCTGTGCGACCTGCATTCGCACGGCAATATGGCCGCCTTCTTCAGCGCCACCGACAACGCCGATGAGCAGGGGGCGCGGCTGTACGGCGTCATTGGCAAGTTGGATAGTGAGCCGGAGATGCGGCTGCGGGTAGGCGTATACGGCTATTGGTTGCCGCTGCCACTGACGGCGCTGTTCGTCAGCAGCGGCCCGTTTCGTGAGAGCGCGAGCTTTAAGGAGATTGATTAACCGATGAACGATCATGGTTTTGTAAATGGCAACGGACACGGCCGTGCGGCCGATGAGGCGGAGTTCCCTGGTCATAGATTAGAACTGGAAGAACCGGTGACGATACGCGGCTTTGCCGTCACCTACGACCGGAAGTTCAACACAGGGAACTTCGAGAGCCTCAATCCGGCCATCACCATCTGGGTGAAAACGGCCGTGCCGGAAGGGGCGGCCTTCGACCTGCACCATGCCCGCGAGCGGGTGCGGCGCATGGCGCGGGAGAATGTGCGGGCGCAGTACCAGCGGCTGCAAGGCGATGATGAACTGGTCTTTCTGGGTTTGCAGCCACCCACAACTGGCGAGCCAGACCCCATCTTCGTGCGCACCGTCAGCGTCAGCCTGGAGCAGCGGGTGAACCTGGGCAACTACCAGTCGGTGGTACCGGCTTTCACCGATTGGGCCGACTTGCGCCACGTCGCGCACAGTTCGGGCGAACTGCACATCGCCCTGAGCCGCCTGTGGCAGAGCCTGTGGGCCAACATCGCCGACGAGATAGCCCGCGCCCAGGGCAAGGGGCAACCGGGCGGCTACTTTGGCCTGCCGGTGGTCGAGGTCGAGGACTTGACCGGAGTCACAGCCGCGCCAGCCAATGGGAGCCGGCAGCGGGTTAACGGCCGTTCACCAGCCACCAGCCACCAACGGCCAGCTATCAACTACCAGCCACCAGCCGCCAGCTACCGATGACCCCCCTGACCATCGAACC
>CALFEW010000336.1 GCA_937958365.1 uncultured Chloroflexota bacterium
AGCGGCCGTCTCATCGGCCACCTCACCGGCCTGCTGACGACGCTCAAAGGGCTGCCCTCTACGTATGACAAAGATTTGCAGGAGGATAAGGAGCCGGTTTTTGACGCCTTCGACACGCTGGCGCTGGCTTTGCCGGTGATGGCCGGGCTGGTAGACACACTGCAAGTTCGCCCGGAGCGGATGGCCGCGCAGTTAGAACCCGGTCTGCTGGCGACCGATCTGGCCGATTATCTGGTGCGGCGGGGGATGCCGTTCCGGCAGGCGCATCATATCGTGGGGGCAGTGGTACAGGCCGCGGAAGAGAAGGGGGTTTTGTTGACGGAGTTAAGCGCGGCCGATTTGCTGGCGGTGAGTGAGGAATTGGGGGAGGGGGTAACGGCCGTATTCAACTTCACCGCTTCGCTGGCCTCCCGGCAGATTCCCGGCGGCACGGCCCCCCAGGCGTTACAGGATCAATTGGCAGCCGCCCGGCTGCATTTGGAAAAGCATGACCCGTGAGCCAGGTCGCCTTTCAAGCGGCGGTTTATGACTTACCGTTTACGGTTTACTGCTGACGGATACTTCGGCCAAAACCTCTTCAATACTACTTACCAAATCATGCCGGGAAACCGGTTTGGTGAGGTATTTGTTGGCCCCGGCCAGCAGACCTTCCTGCACCGCTTCGGGATTGGTTTTGGCGCTCAGGAGAATAATGGGGAGAACGGCCGTTTGCGCATTTTGCCGCAAGATTCGGCACAAGGTAATCCCATCCATCCGAGGCATCATCACGTCCAACACGATCACATCTGGCTGATTGCTCTCGATTTTCTCCAGAGCGTCCAGGCCATCTTCCGCTTCTGTTACTTCAAAGTCTGCTGGAGCTAACATTAGTTGCAGCAACGTGCGGGTCATCGGCTCATCATCAACTACCATAACAGACCGGGTCACTTAACACTCCTTAGGCGCATTTGAAAATCATTGTCATTTGGCAAGTTGTCGGATCACCTTAAGCCGAATCTTCAGATTGAAAACACGGCGGGTTCAAATTGTCAAATGGCCGCTTGTCGTTCTACTTCCCGGACAGATTTTAGCACTTTTCCGGTAAAGACATAATCCTGCCATAAGTCCCAAAATGGACCGCATCTCAAGCTTATCTTGAATTAAAAGCCCTTTTGGCGTTCCAGCCAGTAAAAATATCGTTAAATTTTGGGTGGCGTCAGCAATTTGCGCCAATTGGTCAGGTTATTTGCCCTATGCGGACATTCCAGGAGGTGTGCTGCTTCGGTAGACCGGCATATTTTATGCAAATGGGGATTGCGGCTGCGCGGTGTCTGTAAAACAATGAGACTGAAGACTGGTGCGTCTCAAATCTCAAATTTTTAACCTGGTGAGATTGGACCAATCTCCAAGATTGGTCCAATCTGGAAACGCCAATACAGGCTCTAATAAGCGCCAAGTTCGCGCAGACGATCATCGCTGATGCCGAAGTGGTGGGCTAATTCGTGCAGGAACACATGGCGCACCCATTCACGTAAGGCTTCACGGTCCGGGCCGGCCTGCTGTTCGATGGGTCCCTGGTAAAGGGTGATGGTGTCTGGAGCGACAAGGTTGTAGCCCTGCGTGCGTTCTGTCAGCGGGACACCGTGGTATAGACCTAACAACGTGTTGCCCGGCTCCACGCCGGCGTCGGCCAATTCTGCGCGTGTGGGCCAGACGGCCGTCAAAACCGCCACGTTATCCATCCTATCCCGAAAAAAGGGAGGCAGGGCTTCCAGGGCTTCATCAACCAATTGCTCAAATTCAATTCGTGTCAGGATCATATTTCCACTATACGTCAGGCAGGCCGATTCGCCAAGATAAAGCTGAGAGGCGACTGCCCAAATTGTTAACCGGATTACAGTGGGAATGTACGGCCGTTTTCCATCTATACCTGCTCCCCTTGTTACACTGCAATGCTAGTCTCAGTACGATGATTAGCCAAAACAAATCAAGTCGGCCGGACCATAATGGCTGGATGCCCGGTCGGAAGAGGCTTATGACCACGTTTTTCATTTTATTATTGGCGCATTTGATCGCTGATTTTCCTTTGCAGACCAATCGCATCTATGCCTTAAAAACGCAGGGGAATAAAGGGTTGGCGCTGCACGTTGCCATTCATGTCATCGTCGCTGCTTTGCTCATCGAACGGCCGTGGCAGCACATCCCGCTGCTTTTTGTCTATGGCGCTATCCATTTTGCCGTAGATTGGCTCAAAGTACACAAGTCCGGCATAAGACAGACGCCAGGATTCTTGCTGGACCAACTGGCCCATTTTGTCACGATCGTTGTATTGTCGTTTTGGCAGCCGTACCTGACGTCCCTTTTGCCCTTCTGGTTGGTCTGGCTGGGCATCATGTTGACGCTTGTTCCGGCGCTGTTGATGACGTTGTGGGTGCTGGCCAATGACTTGCGCAGCAATTTACCCAACAACCCGACAGTGACATGGGCAAGCTGTCGCTTGCTGCCACTTTCGCAAAAGATCGGCTCGGTTTTTGTGGTGAGCCTGTTGTTGATGATGCTGTTGGTTGTCGTTTAGCGCCGGATCGCCAGATCACCTGTATCGCCAACGGCCGTTTCTCTCTTGCGGCATGGGTTGGGGGAAACGGCCGTTTCCCCCACGTTCGGACTCATGACACCTGACGCCTACCCACGTGACACCTGTCACCTGACATTCCCCTAAACCTGATAGACACTGTGAGGGACGTAAGCAACCCCGCATCTACGCAGCCCTATCTTTAAGCTCCTGCGCTGCGGCGTTTAACCTATCATGGAGGATAGAATGTCTGCAAAGGAAATTGCTGAAAGTGAAGGTATCGCTTACCGGCGGCGTCATGCCGGCTTGATTGGTGTACGCAGCAAAGTGCAAATGCGCGACAACATCATGCTCAGCCTCGTTTACACCCCCGGCGTGGCTGAACCTTGCCTGGAAATCGAACGCGACCCCAAACGCTCCTTCGATGTAACCTGCCGCGGCAACACCATCGCCATCGTCTCCGATGGCTCCTCGGCCTTTGCTCTGGGCAACATCGGCCCCGAAGCCATTTTGCCCGTGTTGGAAAGCAAAGCCGTCATCATGAAGACCTTTGCCGGTGTAGATGCCCTCCCCATTGCCTTAAAAGCCGAAACCATCGAGGACATCGTAGATACCATTCTGAACCTGGCGCCTACATTTGGCGCTATCAGCCTGGAAGACATCGCTTCGCCTAAAGGTCTGGCAATTGCCAACCGGCTGGAGCGATCTTTGTATATCCCGGTGGTCAATAACCACCGCGAAGGTGTGGCCATCGGCGTATTGGCTGGGCTGATCAATGCCGCCAAAGTTGTCGGCAAAAATCTTCAAGAGATGCGCATCATCATCAATGGCGCCGGTTCGGCCGGGCTGGGTACGGCCGCGCTGTTGCGGCAATATGGCGCTCATGAAGTCATCGTCTGTGACCGGTATGGAGCCATTTATCATTACCGGCCGCATGGCATGAACTGGGCCAAGTGGGAGATCGCCCACCACAGCAACCCGCACGACGAAAAAGGCGACCTTAGCACGGTTTTGCAGGGGGCCGACGTTTTTATCGGCTTTGCGCCTTGTGATGGTTCCTTACTGCAACAAATAAGCAAAATGGCCGACTCGCCTATTTTGTTTACTCTGGCTTCGCCGTTGCAGTTCACGCCCCGTGATGCGCAGCAGGCCGGAGCAGCAGTGGTGGCGACTGCCCATTCCAATTATCGCAACCAGCTCGATATTACGACGGTATTGCCCGGTATTTTCCGCGGCTTGTTGGACGTGCGCGCCTCCAAGTTCCCCTATTCCACACAAATTGCCGCCGCCAAAGCGATTGCCGGCATCATCCCCGATGATGAGCTGCACGCCGACTACATTTATCCTAAAGTGATTGATTACGCGGTCGCTCCGGCCGTGGCGGAAGCTGTCGCCGCCGACATCATTGCCCTGGGTCTGGCGAAACGGCCGGAAGTCTTGCCGGCCGACATTGCCGAACGCACCCGCCGCTTTGTTTACGAAGGCCGCTTCCCGGTTCCCCCAAAATCGGACAAACCGATGACCGTCGCCGAAGAATCACTGGAACTGCATGACCGTTACCAGGGCTTGTTGGAGATTTACAGCAAAGTCCCGGTGAAAGACGAGCATATTCTGAAGATGTTCTATCTGGTTCCCAAGGCGATGGAACCGGCGGAAATCATTCAAAAGGATCCGTCGCAGTTGTTTGAGCTGACGCCGCGGGGCAATCTGGTTGGCGTGGTGAGTGACGGCACGGCCGTTCTGGGGTTAGGCAGCATTGGGGCGCGGGCCGCATTGCCGGTGATGGAAGGCAAGGCGATCTTGTTCCACACCTTTGCCGGCGTCGAAGCCTTCCCCATCTGCCTGAACACCCAAGACCCGGACCAGATTGTGGCGATTGTCAAGCGGTTGGAGCCAACGTTTGGTGGCATCAACCTGGAAGACATCAGCGCGCCGCGCTGCTTCTACATCGAGAAAAAGCTGCGCGAAGAGACGGACATCCCGATTTTCCACGATGACCAGCATGGCACGGCCGTTGTCGTTCTGGCCGGTATCATGAACGCCTGCCGCCTCACCGGCAAAAAACTCAGCGAACTCTCTTTTGTCGTCAACGGGGCCGGCGCATCGGCCATCGCCGTCACCAAACTGCTCATGTCCATGGGCCTGCAAAACGTCATTTTGCTGGACAGCAAAGGGGCCATCTACAAAGGGCGCAAAGACCTGAACTGGATCAAAGAAGAGATGGCCGAAGTGACCAACCTGGACAAGCTAAAAGGCGACCTGGCGAAAGCCATCCAGGGGCGCGACGTCTTCATCGGCCTCTCGGTGGCCGGGGCGTTGAAACAAGAAATGGTCAGGACGATGGCTCCCGACCCGTTCATCTTTGGTCTGGCAAACCCCACGCCGGAGATTATGCCCGACCTGGCTCTGGAAGCGGGCGCGGCTATCGTGGCCACCGGTCGCAGCGATTTGCCCAATCAGGTGAACAATTCCCTGGCCTTCCCCGGCATCTTCCGCGGCGCGCTGGATACCCGTGTGCGCAACATCACCGACGAAATGAAGGTGGCGGCCGCGCAAGCCATCGCCGGACTGGTGAGTGATAAGGCTCTGCGCGCTGATTGGATCATCCCCAAAGGCACAGATTTCTCCGTAGCTCCGGCCGTCGCCGAAGCGGTGGCCCGCAAAGCCATCGAAACCGGCATGGCGCGGGTGCAGGTAGACCCGGCGGCTATCGCCCAGAAAGTGCGCCACTTCGTCTACGAAGAGCGCGACGCTTGATGCTGTTTTATCAAGACCCGACAGGTTCCCCAAACCTGTCGGGTCTATGAGGCGTTGCGGTTAAACGGCCGTTTCCACTGGCATTCCCTTCCTTTTTGGTGCATGATAGTATGGTAGCTACTATTTCAGGTGCGACGCACTTGCTGAAGTGTGTCCCACCTTGTTTCCCAACGGAGGTTCACCTATGGATTACAAAACCCTCGATTTGACCGACCAATTTGTAGAGCTGATTCGCCGCGCAGCCACCAACCTTCCCCAAGACATGCGTCAGGCGCTTCAGAAGGCCAGAGGTAACGAAGATTCCGGTTCCGCGGCCGAAGGGGCGATAGACACCATTTTGCTCAACGTGGACATCGCCGAAAAAAACAGCACCCCCATCTGCCAGGATACCGGCACACCAATTTTTGAAGTCAGCTACCCGATAGGCGTTTCCACCCGCAAGCTGGCCGACCAGATTCGCCGCGCCGCGGCCCTGGCGACAGAACTCAACTACCTGCGCCCCAACGCCGTAGACAGCATCTCCGGCAAAAACAGCGGCGATAACAGCGGCGAAGATTTCCCCACCATGCACTTCCACGAATGGGACGAAGACGCCATCCACGTAGACCTGCTGCTGAAAGGCGGCGGCTGCGAGAATGTTTCCACGCAATACAAACTGCCGGACGGGCCATTGGGCGCCGGCCGCGACCTGGAAGGCGTGCGCCGCGTCGTGCTGGACGCCGTCCACAAGGCGCAGGGGCAGGGCTGTGGCCCGGCCGTTCTGGGCATCGCCATTGGCGGCGACCGCGGCTCCGGCTATCTCAAGTCCAAGCAGCAGTTGTTCCGCCCCCTGGAAGACACCAATCCCGACCCGCAGTTGGCGGAGTTGGAGCAGCGCATTTACGAAGAAGCCAACCAACTGGGCATTGGCCCGATGGGTTTTGGCGGCAAGACGACAGCGCTGGGCGTCAAAATCGCTGCGCAGCACCGTCTACCGGCCAGCTATTTTGTCTCTGTCGCCTACATGTGCTGGGCCAACCGCCGCGCCAGCATGGACATTCAATTCAACAATGAAGGGTTGGAGGTGAGCTATGCCTGAGTTAACAACGCCAATTTCTGACGCCGACATCCGCAACTTAAAATCGGGCGATACCGTTTCTTTGAATGGCGTCATCGTCACCGGCCGTGACGCGGCGCATAAGTTCCTGATCGAACACTTCATCAAACGGCCGTCTCAGCCGGATGAAATGCCATTGTACGAAGACCTTAAAAGGCTGATGGACGGCAGCGTGATTTACCACTGCGGCCCGGTGGTGAAAACTCATGAAGATGGCTCCTATTCCTTTGTCGCGGCCGGTCCGACCACCAGCATCCGCGAGGAACCGTACCAGGCTGACGTGATTCGCCATTTCAACTTGAAGGGCGTTATCGGCAAGGGGGGCATGGGGGCAAAAACGCTGCAAGCGTGCCAGGAGCAGCCGGCCGTTTACCTGCACGCCATCGGCGGCGCGGCCAGTTTCATCGCCCAATCGGTGAAGGAAGTGTTGGGTGTGTATCTGCTGGAATTTGGCGTGCCGGAAGCGATGTGGGTGATTCGCGTGGAGAATTTCCCGGTGGTGGTGACGATGGACAGCCACGGGACGAGCCTGCACAAGACGATTGAAGCCCAATCGAAAGAAAAACTTGTCGAATTAATCGGCTAACGCTGAACGGTCGAAAACTGAAAACTGAAGATTAAAGATTGAGGATTGGCCCGCCCAGTCTTTAATCTCAGTAGTTTAAAAAACCTGCCGCGAATTCCACGAATGATGCGGTTTTATTTGTCATGCTGAGGTCCTCCGAAGCATCCCTTTCCCCTGAAATACTGAATTTGTAGGGATTCCCCCATTCGGCTGCGCTCAGGGCCGAAGACTCCTCGGAATGACACGTGTTTTTCGATCTACTGAATCTTTAATTTTCTGGAGGCATGGATGAAAAAAGTACGTTGGGGATTGGTTTCGACAGCGAATATTAACCGGCGGTTGATTCCGGCGATTCGGGCGTCGGTGGGTGGGGAGTTAACGGCCGTTTCCAGCCGTTCCCGCGCTTCGGCAGAAGCCTACGCCGCCAAATGGGACATCCCGCAAGCCTTTGGCAGCTACGAAGCCATGTTGGATTCCGACGCGGTAGATGCCGTGTATATCAGCCTGCCCAACCACCTGCACGCCGAATGGACGATCTATGCCCTGGAACACGGCAAACATGTGTTGTGCGAGAAGCCCTTCGCCCTGTCGCTGGACGAAGTGGACGCGATGATCGCCGCCAGCGAGCGCACCGGCTGCCGCCTGGCGGAAGCCTTCATGTACCGCCACCACCCACAGACGAAACTGGTGAAGGAGATGATGGTCTACGGCCGTCTCGGACAAATCACCATCCTGCGCGGCGCGTTTGACTTTGCCATGGCTGACCCGGCGACCAACGTGCGCATGGTCCCCGAATGGGGCGGCGGCGCGCTGTGGGACGTGGGTGTCTACCCCATGAGTTACGCGCAAAACCTGATGGGCGGCCCGCCGGAATGGGTCTTTGGCGACCAGTGGATTGGCGCGTCCGGCGTGGATGAGGTGTTTGCCGGGCAGATGCGTTACGCCAACGGCGTGATGGCCCAATTCACCTGCGCCTTTCGCACGCCGTTCCACACCTTTTTTGAGATTGTGGGCACGCAAGGGCGGGTGCTGCTGACACGGCCGTTTGTGGGTCCCCAGGAAGGCATTGTCACGTTTTACCCGGCTGATGGCGAGCCGGAAACCATTGCCATACCCGATCAGGAGCTTTATTTGGGCGAGGTAGAGGATATGAACACGGCCGTTCTCGATGGCGCGCCCAACTTCCTGACCCTGGCCGAAAGCCGGAACCACGTGCGTACCATTCTGGCGTTGTACGAATCGGCGCAGCGCGGCGAAGTGGTTCGCCTGGCTGGTTAATCCGGCTGCGCGGGCGTAGATTTGTCTTTCTCCGGCGCTGTTTCAGCGTCCAGGTAAGCAAACAGCTCTTCCAGCGACGCAAAACCGCGTCGCTCGCCGGTGGCCGGAAATTCCAATGAGGCGTGCCAGACGTGCTGGCCCTCGTCTTTCGTTTCCCACAGGCGCAGCAAATAGGAGAAATAGCGCAGTTTCTTTTTGTTGCGATTCACTGCTGCACTCCTTCGCACGCCAATTGTAGAAGGCGAGTTATCGGCTCGCCCTCTACGAAAAACTCACCCCAACCCAAAGGGGGAGACAACCAGTTCGCTCTTTGAGCCAGGGAGAAGAAACGCCTTTACGATCCCTATTTCTGGCATGGTTCATTCTCTGCTAAATCTCTTGTAGCCGCGGTATCGTTACCGCGGCTACTGCTGAACCATGCCCTATTTCTTGATCATGGGCAGATACACCGCGTAATGAGGTTGATACAATGGGGAAAGCCCGGTCGTCGTGCCCAGGCTCATGCCTGGGATGGTGTTGTGCTGCGTCGTCGTGCTGGTGGTACGCAGCCCCTGACCAGCCGTAAGCGCCGCCGGCAGGGTAGCCGACCAGTTGCCGCTGCTGTTGGCCGTCACCACCGCCAGCGATTGCAGCGTCTCGGTGATGGCGTCGCTGTCGTCCAGGAAGAGTTCGATGGTGCAGTTGGGGCAAGGACTGCCGGCGCCGTTGACGCCGCTAACGGCCGTGCCGTTAATGCTCGTCACCTGCGCCGGTTTGAAATTGCGGAAAGCGTCGGGCAGGCTTTTGGTGATCTGGATGGCGTCTTCCGGGCTGTTGTTGCCTTCAATTTCTCCCCAGGGCGTCAGCTTTTTGATGATGTTGCCGCGCAGCGTGTTGGCGTCTGATGTGGAAACGACCGGCGTGTCGTTGAGGGAAATGGCCGAAAGCCCCGGCCGGATGATCCGGTTGGTGGTGATCTGGTTAAATTCCGTGCCGCCCTGGAGGTAAATGCCCCGTCCGCACACGCCAATTTCGGCGTTGGCTGCGTCCAGACCGATTCTGTTGTCGCGGATGATGTGGTTGTCGCCGCTGACGCGAATGGTGTCCGCCTGGATGGTGGGGGGTTCTACGGCAATGCGCAAACCGGCGAAGATGTTGTCTTCAATCAGGTTGCCGTCGCCGCTGACGCTGATGCCGCTGCCGCCCAACCAGTCCCACTGTGTGCAAATCAGGCTGGGGTTTGTTTCTTTGTCCGGCACAGTTCCATCGGCAATCGTGCCGACGTAGTTGTTGGCAAAAGTCCCGTCGTCGCCGTTGATGGCCGCCGCGACGCCGGCCAGCCCGGTGAATACGTTGTTTTGGATGACGTTGCCAGTGCTGTTTTCGGCGACGGAAACGGCCGTGTTGCCACTGCCATCATCTTCCCCACCGCCGCGCAGCACAATGTCCGTGCCGTCATCGCTCAGGCCAAACCAGTTGTCTTCGATGAGGTTGCTGCTGGAATTGACGTAGATGTGGGTTTTGAACATTTGGAAGCCCAGCCCGCGAATCTCGTTGCTGTTTTGCGCCCCTGTTTCGCCAACTTTTAGTCCGTCCCATTGGCCGGTTCCCGAACCCACCAGGATGATTTTTGGCCCGGTTGCCCGGCCGTTTGGCTGCGTGCTGCCGTCTACGATGATGCTGCCATTCAGATAGCGCAGCGTGGCGTTATCTACGCTGGAAATGCCGATAAACTGGATTTTCCAGATTTGCAGGGCGCTGACGTACCCTTCATCGGCCGTCGCCGGGATGTCGAAGGCGATCAGGACCGGTTTCTGGTT
>CALFEW010000337.1 GCA_937958365.1 uncultured Chloroflexota bacterium
CAACACGTCGCCCGCCGCCACTTTGCTGCCTACGCCAACCAGAAGTTCGGTCAGCGTACCGCCGGTGTTAAAACCGAGGGTAATCTCGTCGGCGGCGATGATGGTTCCGGCTCCGGTAGCTGAAACGGTTATATCGCCAACGCGGACAACGGCCGTTTGCACCTCCGGTTCAGCCTCATCTTGCGCCGCCACGGCCAGCGTAGTTGTGTAATAGTAATAACTGCCGATGCCAATCACGATAATCAACAGCCCGGCAATCAGCAAAGCTTTTTTGTTCTTGAACATGCTTTTTTTCTCCTTGCTCCATACCCGGCGTCCCGCTATCCGACCAGCATGAGTCCACCGTAGTTGTCTCTAGTGTAGGTGGAGAGTTTGTGGAATAAGTCAAGAAGCTATGAAGAAATTGTTAAGGTTCTTCGTCGGCCATGCCGATTCTTGCCAGGAATGCGGTGCGG
The DNA here is from genome assembly GCA_937958365.1 of uncultured Chloroflexota bacterium. Taxonomy (GTDB): domain Bacteria; phylum Chloroflexota; class Anaerolineae; order Promineifilales; family Promineifilaceae; genus Leptovillus. The sequence goes on from CALFEW010000337.1 coordinate 456, forward strand.
CGGCTGATTGGCCCATTGTTTTCTAACAATTTTTCCCGATTGAGCGTAATTACTTAATAATATTCTGACTATCCGGCGTATCGTAGAATATTGTTGAAGTGAATGAGCCTTTTATGCTAATATGTTCCTACATGAACGATCTGGATGAAATAGACGTACAAATCTTAGAGGCGCTGCAAGGGAACGGCCGTATCAGCAACGTCGAACTGGCCCAAACCATCAACCTCTCGCCTCCGGCCACCCACGCCCGCGTCAAACGCCTGACCGATCAGGGCTACATTCGCCAATACACCACCCTGCTAGACAAGAAAAAACTCGGCTACGATATGACCTGCTTCATCAGCGTCGCCCTGCAACTGCACCAACAAGAGGGGCTAGACACTTTCCGCGCCCGCATCAACCAGATGCCCGAAGTGTTGGAATGCCACCACGTCACCGGCGAATTTGATTATTTGCTCAAAGTGGTCATTCGGAACCGCGAAGATTTGGAGCGTTTTATTGTCCAGGGGCTAACGCCAATTCCTGGCGTGGCCCGCATCCACACCAGCCTGGTTTTGGCAGAAGTGAAATCCACAACCACTTTACCCGTATTTATGGAGGAATAATGTCCCGCAAAAAAGTAACCCTGACCACGCTTTTCAAGAAAGTAGCCGACGGCGAGCAAATCACCTGGCTGACTGGCTACGATTACCCGACCGCCCATTTTCAGGATGAGGCAGGCATAGACATGATCCTGGTCGGCGACAGCCTGGGCATGACCATGCTGGGCTATGACAGCACCTTACCGGTGACGATGGACGACATGATTCGCCACACCGGGGCCGTGCGGCGCGGCGCGCCCAACGCCTTTGTGATTGGCGACATGCCTTATATGAGCTACCAACCCAGCGTGGAAACGGCCGTGCGCAACGCCGGTCGCTTCATGGCCGAAACCGGCTGCGACGCCATCAAACTGGAAGGCGGCCGCGAAATGGCCGACCGCATCACCGGCATCGTCGCCGCCGGCATCCCGGCCATCGGCCACCTGGGGCTGACGCCACAAAGCGCCAGCGCCCTGGGCGGCTTCCGCCTGCAAGGCAAAAGCGCCCTCCAGGCCAAAAAGATCGCCGACGACGCCAAAGCGCTGGAAAAAGCGGGCGCGTTTATGATTCTGCTGGAACTGGTCCCCGACCGGCTCTGCCAACTCATCACCCAACGAGCCGAAAACTGCATCATCATGAGCCTGGGGTCTGGTCCCAACGCCCACGGACAACTGCTCATCTACCACGACCTGTTTGGCCTGTATCCCAAATTCACGCCGCGTATGGCCAAGGTGTACGGCAACGCCGGGGAAGTGATTCTGAACGGGGTAAAGCAGTACGTGGCCGAGGTGAGTGACGGCCGTTTCCCCCAACCGGAAAATTACTTCGGCATGAAAGACGAAGAATACACTGAACTGCTGGCGATGCTGGATTGACCTGCCAGAAGGCTGCGTTTCCAGATTTGTCCAATCTTTGAGATTGGACAAATCTCACCCAAAGAGAGTGACAAATGAACGACGAATTACGTGAACGATTGCGGATTTCCCCAGACCGGCTGGAGGCGCTGAACGCGGTCTTGCTAGACCCAGACATGCGCGTGATCAATGATTTTTTGGCGGTGGTGGCGAAGTATGGCACGCCCGAAGAGATTAACGCCAAAGCGGCCGCCGCCCGCGCCATGCCCGCGTTACGGGCTAAAGTGGCCGCCATTCACCCCGAATATCTGGCCGACCTGGACTGGCTGGCGGAGCAGCGCGACAACCGCGCCTTCATCAGCGTGGCCGATTACCGGCGCAAGGTGCTGGGCGCAAAAGCCGACAAGATGACCTTTGCCGATGAGTTCGCCGTGACCCTGGAGGTGAGTGCGGCGCAATACTTTCCCTGGCTGATAACGGCCGTGCGCCGCGCCATCGCCAATCAAGACCTGCTGCCCGGCCGTTTCATCCGCGTACGCAAAATGAAAGAGCAAGAAGCCGACGGCGACCTGCCCGCCTTCGCCGCCGCCATGCAAATCATCGGCGCCAGCTACGTGGAAACCCTGGACACCAAAGGCACCGACGGCTCCAACATCCACCTCAACGGCCCGGCTACCATCACCGGCTACTTTGGCGGCATCGGCCAGCCCAATACCCACGCCCTCAAATGGCTGGACGAATTCCTCTACTACTACACCACCTACGGCGTGCGTCAGGTCCTCAACATCAATCCCGGCACGGTGCTGCTGGGCTACCTGCTGCACCGCCTGGGCGTAGACAACGAATTCAAAATCTCCGTGTTCATGGGCAACGACAATCCCTACGCCGCCCTATGGACCCTGTTGGCGGCTAAATTGTTCGCCCGCGACGACGGCACGTCACCACTCATCGGCTTCAATTGGGGCAACTCCATCAACAACGACAGCATGGAAATCACCGCCCAATTCCGCAAGGCGTTGGGCTTTGAAGACGTGGTGCGCTTCGAGCATCACATCACCGAAACGTGGAAAAGCATCGTGCGCCAGCCCTACAACCGCCGCGATGAACTGGTCGAACTGGCCGACCGCGTCGCCAACATCTCCGCCAAACACGAAGGCGGCGACCCCGAAGTAGATCAGGCCCGCGAGCATCCATCAGACATTCTGGATTATTTCCGCGACAAAACAGAAATCATCGCATCGGGGGATTGGGACTGCCTGGAGCAAAACTTCCTGGACAAATTAGACGCCACCAGCCGCACCGCCTGGGCGCTAACGGAACATGGCCTCTCCTTCATCGCCGCGCAAAATCTACATTAATCGCTCTTCAGACTCGAAGGGTTTCCGAAAACCCTTCGAGTCTACCACAATCGCATCCTCACCAAAATGCTTGACAACTGTATGACGATGTAATACGCTTCCCGTATAAATCATGGAAGAAGAACCGATACGCATCACCAAACTCTTGTGGGATGAATGGAATAGAACCCATATCGCCCGCCACAAAGTCATCCAACAAGAAGTCGAGTTGTCATTAACCGACAAAAACGCCATCTTCCTCAAAGCCAAGCAGGGACGGATCATGGTTTTGGGTCGCGCAGAAGCGCGGCTGATAACCAGTGTCCTAAACGAACAAGAGACAAGCGGTGTGTATTATGTCATTACGGCACGAGACATGTCCAAAAAAGAACGCGCATTTTATCGCGCACGCGGAGGCGAAAAGTGAGCTATAGACAAATACCCACCTTCAAGACCATTCAGGAAGAAGCGGCATTTTGGGATACGCATGACATAACCGATTACCTGGACGAATTAGAGGTTGTCAGCGGTGGCTACCAACCGCCGGCTGGGGAAACAAAAACCGTCATGACCATTCGCGTTGCCCCTTCGTTGAAGGAGCAAATTGAGGCCATCGCCCGCAGTTACGACATCCCGGCTTCTTCATTGGTCCGAATGTGGATCGTGGAAAAGATTCGCCTGCTGCATAATGCCGAAAAATAGTTCGCTTCTTGACTCATGTACCTGTACAATAGATTGTACATGGAGGTCATTATGCAAGTTGTGACATATACCGAAGCACGCAATAACCTGAAACGGGTGTTAGATCACGTCATTGATGACGCTGATTACACCGTCGTCACACGCCGCGACGCGGCCGATGTCGTGGTCATGTCCCTGGATTATTTCAACAGCCTGATGGAAACGGTCTATTTGCTAAAGTCACCGGCCAACGCCACGCACCTGGCCCGCTCCATCGAACAATACCAAAACGGTCAGGTTACTGAACGAGACTTACTGGATGAGTAGGAAACTGGCCTGGACCGACGAAGCCTGGGACGACTACATCTTTTGGCAATCGCAGGATCGCAAAACCTTGAAACGCATCAACCGCTTAATCGTTGAAGCCAGGCGCGATCCCTTTGGCGGCATTGGCAAACCAGAATCGCTCAGAGAAAATCTGAGCGGCCTCTGGTCGCGGCGGATTGATGAAACGAATCGCCTGGTGTATGCGGCGGATGACGACTATCTGACGATACTCTCCTGCCGTTACCATTATCGCTGATTATCGCACGGGGTCTTCGGCCAGGATTTTGTCCAGGGTGTCTACCAGAAAGTCGGCGTTGCTGCGGTCGAAGACCAGGGGGGGTTTGAGTTTGATGACGTTGTGCAGCGGTCCATCGGTGCTGAGCAAGATGCCTTCGTCTTTCATGCGCTCGACGATGTAGCTGGCTTCCCAGGCGGCCGGTTCCAACGTCACCCGGTCGCGTACCAGTTCAATGCCGATGAACAGCCCCAGACCGCGCACGTCGCCGACCAGCGGGTATTTGTCCGTCAGGGCGGTCAGGCGGGCCAGCAAATGGTTGCCCACTTCCAGCGCGTTTTGTTGCAAATTTTCCTCGGCGATCACGTCTAGCACGGCCGTTCCCACCGCGCAGCTCACCGGATTCCCGCCAAACGTATTAAAATATTCCATGCCATTAGCAAAGGAATCGGCAATCGCCCGCGTCGTCACCACCGCCGCCAGCGGATGGCCGTTGCCGATAGGTTTGCCCATCGTCACAATGTCCGGCGTGACGCCCTGCGTCTGAAAACCCCAGAAATGGCTGCCGACGCGGCCAAAACCCACCTGCACCTCATCGGCAATGCACACGCCACCGGCGGCGCGCACGGCCGTAAACGCTTCCTGCAAATACCCCTCCGGCAGCACAATCTGCCCACCACAGCCCAACACCGACTCGGCGATAAATCCCGCCAGGGGACGGTTCAAATTCTCCACAAGGGCAGCGACGTGTTGGGCATAGGCGCGGCCGGTCTCACGGCCGTAACCCTTGTACAGCCCGCGATACGGATCGGGCATGAGCGCCTTGTGGATGTGGGACGGCGTGCCTTTGCCGCCCGGACCATCATGCTTGTACGGGCTGATTTCGATGAGCGCCTGCGTATTGCCATGATACGCCCCATCCACCACGATAAAATCTTCCGCGCCGGTGTGGGCGCGGGCCAGGCGCAGCGCCAGTTCGTTGGCCTCGCTGCCGCTGCACACGAAGAAGACCACGCTCAGGGGCGGCGGGCAGGTCGCCAGCAGCCGTTCGGCGTACTCGATGATGTTGTCGTGCAGATAACGGGTGTTGGTGTTGAGGACGTAAGCCTGGTCGGACAGCGCCTTGACGACGCGGGGATGACTGTGCCCGACGTGGCAGACATTGTTGACCACATCCAGGTAGCCACGGCCGTTTTCATCGTACAAATATTGCCGCCAGCCGCGCACCATGTGCAACGGCCGTTGGTAAGAAACGCTCAACGACTTGCCCAACGTCATCTGGCGCTGCGCCAAAATTTCTGATTTGCTGCGCGCCGGCGGCGGAAACAGGCTGGCGGGCAGGCCGACAATCAGGTTCGGGTCCGGGCTGAGGCTGCGCCAGATTTCGCGCTGGCTGGCGGGGGCGACGCCGGGAAAATCGGTCGCCAGATCCAACAGATCGGTGATAAGTTGAAAGTGCAAATGGGGCGGCCAGCCGCCATTTTCGGCCATGTCGCCCAGGGCAGCGATTGGCTCGCCGGGCTGCACGGGGCGGCCAACCTGCCAATCAGCCAGGGAGGCGCGGCTGAGGTGGCCGTAGAGGGTGTAAAACGTACGGCCGTCATCCGTCTGATGGGCCAAAATGAGGACCGGGCCGTAATCTTGCGCGGCGGTATTGTCGGCGTAGCTGTGCATGGTTCCAGCGAGCGGGGCGTAAACGGCCGTGCCCGCGTCGGCAAACAGGTCCAGCCCCAGGTGGATGGTGCGATATTCGCCCGCAGCCGTGCGGAAGGAAACGGCCGTGTTGATCAACCGCGCCTCATCGTAGCGGCCTATGCCAATTTGCGCCCCGGCAGCGACCAACTGCGTCTGAATTTTCGCCTGGAAGCAGTGCGGATCGGCAAATTCGGCCGGGCTGCCCATCGTCAGGCTGCCGACGCTGTGGTCCAGAACCAGCGGCGCAACCAGGCCGTCCAACAGCGGGGCGAAGGTGGACTGGTTAGCGCGGAGCCATTGGGTGATCACGGCCGTATCCGGCACAGGCGGCAGTCCACAGGCGGCGCGGAAGGTGTAATAAGCGAAACGGCCGTGAACGCTTGCCAATCGTTCCAGCAGCGCCCAGGCCGGTTTCTCACTGATGATGATGTATGGATCGTCGGGGTGAAGGGTTTGCTGGTAAGCCGACATGACCACGCTGGTAGACAGACGGGCCAGAATCAGCGGGTAAAGCAGTTCCAGTTCCAGGTCGGTGAGGGGCAGCGCGGCGTGATACCCGGCCACCAGATGCGCGGCGGCGGCCAGCGGGTCCGGCTTGTCCATCATCACGTAAGCGGCGGCAATCGCCAGATCAAACACCGTGCAGGCGTACACCATGTCGCCAAAATCAATCAGCCCGGCGATACGGCGCGGCTGCCTGGCGTCTGGCGTTACCAGGACGTTGTAATCGTTGCCGTCGCTGTGGATGACGCTGCGGCGTAGTTCGGGCAGGCGTGGGGCGACGTGGGCGACAAAATCGGCCAGATGGCGCTCCACCAGGGCGCGCCGGGCAGGATTGCCCAGGTGATGGCAATGGCGGCTGATGGTATCGGCGGCGCGGGTCAGGTCCCAATGCAGGTAACGGTCCATCGCCGGATGGCCGAACTCTTGCAGGGCGGCGTCCACTTCGCCCAAGACGCGGCCAAAGTCGTGCAGCAGGTCCGGCGTGTGCGGATTCACTTTCGCCAGCGGCACGCCGGGCAGGTAAGTGACCAATCGCGCCAGGTACTTTTGACCGTCAACGGCCGTAACGGTGGGCATTAATTCGCCATTCAGAGCCGGGCGCACGTCCGGCAGGAGGTCGGCCAGATGATCATGGCGGCGCAGGTGGGCAATGGCCTGGTTTTGAAAATCCAGCACGTCAGGTTGTTCGGCCTGCCCGGCGATTTTGAGGACAAATTGGGCCGTGGGCGCAGTGAGTAAGAAATTTTGGTCGCGGTCGCTGGGGAGGGAAACGGCCGTGACCGTCAGGTCATAAAGGTCGTAGGCCAGTTGCGCAGCCTGATCTGGAGAAAATTGAGGACGTTTTGACATAGGTGTGTATCCGGTACGGCCGTTCCGCCTAAAACCCCGTCAGGTCCACTGGTTCCAGTTCTGGGTTTGCCGCCGGGGCACGGCCGACTTTTGCCATGTCTACCCAACGGCCGTCTACCTTCACGCGCACCACATCGGCGGTAAAATCGTTGTTGGTCTCCTTGTCGTTGGACAGCAGCGACGAACCCACGCCGTAAATGTCCACCGGCACGCTGAGCTGCTCGAAACGGGTGATTTTTTGCGGGTTAAAACCGCCTGTCGCCACGATTTTGACAGCGCGGCAGTAGCGCTGGGCCACCTCCACCTGCTCCGGGCGTAAATCCCA
>CALFEW010000338.1 GCA_937958365.1 uncultured Chloroflexota bacterium
ACTGTCCTCAACACCAAATCCAGCGATTCACCGACCTTTTGCAGGTCGTGGCATAGACTTAACAATTCCAGGTCTACCTGGCGGAAGCGGCGGCTGCTCTGGCTGCGGAAGCGGCGGAAGAGCCGCCGCGCCGTCACGATGACGGCTTCTTCGATGGCCTGACCCAACGTTGTTAGAAGCGTTAGCAGGTCGGTGGCCCAGGTCTCGGTCTGGCTGCCGATCAGGTCTCGCGTCATCGGTTCCAGGTCCAGCCAGGCTTCGTCCAACTCTTCCAGGCCGCCGTCCAGGGTGCTTTCGACGCGGCGCAGTTCGTCGTCTATGGCTTGCCAGGCGTCGTGTTCGGCGGCCAGGCGTTGGAGACGGGCGTCTATGCCGGCGAGCGCGCCGCTGTCCTGGCGAATCCGGTTGACGAGTTCGGAGCTTTCCAGGTCGGATTCGTCTATTCGGGCGCAGATGGTGGTAACGGCCGTAGCCAGGTTTTGCAGCCGCAGCGCTTTGGCGGTGACGATAAGCTGGGCGTTCAGACGGGAAGGCTGGCGGTTGATGATGCGGTAGAGCAGGCGGGTGGCGCTGTTGAGATGGTCGAGGTTGGATTCTTCAACGGCCGTGCGCATCATTTCGCGCACTTTTGCCAACTGCCTGGCCCACACGTCCGCTTCTTCGGCAAAGGAGGTTTGATGGGCCAGCGCCAACAAATCGTCAATTTTAGCGCCCAACTCCGGTTCGTTGATGCTCAGACCATCCCAGGCCAACTCGTCGGCCGGCAGCCGTTTGCGATCATTTTCGATGAGGAAATACCGATTTTCCAACTCCTGAAACAGATCGTGGGCCAGTTTCAGATCATTCATCAGGTCAATGCGGTCGGAAGCGGCCTGAAAATCGCTTTGAAAGCGGATGATGGTCTCATGGGTTTCGGGGCGGCGCAGCAGGCTCAGCAGCGCATTGAATCCCTGGCTGGCAATCAGGGTATCGGCCGTGCCCTCGTCGGCCTGGGCAATGCGCGGCGCGACGATAGCCGGCAGCGGTTCGGGGTCGTTTTCATCTAGCAGGATTTGGTCCCAGGTGAGGGCAGGGCGCGCTTCGCGTACAACTGTAAGCAGCACGCGCAAACGCTGGCGGCGATTAACGTGCAAAATGAGGGCGTCTATCCGCGCCGAAAGCCCGGTATCCGGTCCACCGAGATCGTCGTGATTGATGCCTAAATCGTGGCAAAGCAGACGGAATTCACTGGCGTCGAATAAGGCGACAAGGGTTTGCCGCAGTTTTCGGTGGCTGACCTGGTGGGCTTCGGGGATTGTCCCGTCGCTTTCAGGCAGGGGTGTGTTGTTTAACTGCGTTGAATCGCTCATAAACCTATGCCTACAATAAGATTATAGGCATAGGCGGGAAAATTGTAAATTTATTAAAAGATGGGACGCGGATTTTCACGGATGCGGCGGATAAACGCTGATGAGTGATGGTTTTATCCGCGAAAGTCGGCCAATCGGCCATCGGCCATCGGCGTTTATCCACGTTCCATTCATTAAAGTGGCGTTATTCGACGAAGATTTCCACACGCTCGCCGTCTTCGTCGGTGATGTCTATGATTTTGCCTTGTTGGCCGCTGCGGATGGCCTGCATGATGTGGTCGTACTCTTTGCCTTCCATTTCCGGGGCAAAGCGCGCCCCCATTTTGATGCCGACGTTGACCAGGCCCATGGGCAGATTGACGTTGACTTTGTTACGGCCGGTTTGCATGTCGGTTACGCGAACGCGGAACCAGCGGGGCGCGCTGGCTCCTTTGAGGGGTTCGGCTTTGGGGTTTTGGCCGTCCCGGTCCAGGGCGCGCAGGAGTTCGGCGCCTTCGGCGGCGGAGATTTTGCCTTCTTCTATCATTTTTAGGATTTGAATGCGTTCTTCTGTGGTGGCCATTGTATGACTCCTTGTTTGAATGGTTGACGGCCGTTTATTTCAGGTTCAGGCGCATATGGATGAGGGTGCGCTGCGATCTGAAGTTGGCCTGGCGCAGTAGTTCGCCGGTGAGTTGGTCGCTGGTCGGGTGGTCTATGCGGACGTTGCGGCGGGGCAGGTAGGGAATGCGCCGCAGGGCTTTGCCGAGTAACGGCCGTTCCAATTCCCCGGCCCACTTCGGATCAATCCGCAATATTAACTGGTGGGCGCGTCCCCATTCGCTCCAGATGCTGGCCAGGCCGGTCAGTTGTTGTTGATTGTCGGTCATGACCCACGTTTCGTTTGACCGCGCATTGGCAAAATTAGCCGCCCGACGCCAAAAACCCATCCGGTAGGCGTCGTCGGGGATGGGTTCGGGCCAGTTCAGGTCGGGGGGCAGCGCCAGACAATCGAGTTTGTAGGCCTGCCGCCATTCGCGGCTGCGCAGTTCGCGCACGTCAGACGATCCGTTGTTTTCCAGGGCGTGTACCCGCCCGGCGGCGGCCGTCCAGGAAGTGACTGCGCCCAGGTTGGTATAGCCCAGGTCTGCGTAGAGGTTCAGCGCCGCGCTGTTGTTGTGGTCCACTTGCAGCAAGATTTCGCGCCCGCCGCGCTGCCGGACGTGATCGGTCACGGCGTTCATGAGCAGACGGGCGATGCCCTGGCGGCGATAGTCGGGGTGGACGGCAACGTTGACGATGAGGTAACGGCCGTTCAGCCGTGTGGTCAGAAGCGTGGTATTGCCAACGATACGGCCGTCTTCTTCCCACACGTAGCCTTGTGACAATCGGCTGGCCGCCGGATTCAGACGCCACAAAATGGCCGGCTGCGCGTAGGGCAAATAATACCCTTGCAGCGCGCGCTGGCCTTCCGCATCCAGAGACTCGCCAAAGGCAATTTGCAGGAGTTCCAGGATTTGAGGAATATCCTTATTTAAGTTGATGGGTCGTGGCCCATGGCTGACCCGCGATTGGGCCGGTACGGTGATGACCATAGCCATTGATTTTACCTCAAAGTAACGGAACAACCTCCCGCGAAATTGCAAATTGCGGATTTTACATTTTGGAATAAAACCCGCTGTTCAAGCGTTCAGGGATTCAGAAAAGCCCTGAACGCTTGAACACGATGTCACTGATCTGCCGGCTATGCCAGACCCTCAATTGCTTCCAGCAGCGTGTTGGCCTCTTCGGGCGAGATGATGCCCTGCTCGACCATTTTGAGGATTTTGAGCTGCTCCTCAGGCGTAGCCTTGGGCGCGCCCTGGGCTTTGGGGCCTTTAGGCGGTTTGGGCGGCATGGGTGGTGGTGGTGGCGCCCATCGGGCCTGCCGGCGCTGCTGCTGTTCCGCGTGGCGCTGGGCGCGTTCCGCGTGGCGTTCGGCTTGCTGCCGGGCGCGTTCGGCGGCGCGTTCCGCTTTGGCGACGGCCTTTTCGGTCTGCCGGGTGATCTGTTCGGTCATTTTCTCGGCGAAGTCTGGGCCAAATTGGGACTCGAATCCGACGGCGAAGCGGTTGACCTGAGCTTCGATCTCGCGGCTGATGCGTTCCCCCAGGTTGTTAAAGTCGAAGTTGAAATCGAAGGCGAATTCGTCGCCGTTTTCTTCCCATTCTTCCTTCACCAGACGACCTTCTTTGAGGAGGATACGGCCGTTTGCCGCCAGTTTCAGGTGTGTTTTGCCCGCGCCAATGCTGCCCGTCAACGTATTGCCATCCTCCGCCACCACATCTAAGGGCAGGTTGTTTTTAATACTGGGCGCGGTGGCCTCAATGTTAACTGGCGCTTCCACCGGCCAGCGCACCACGATATCCCCGTGGGCCTGGCAGAAATGCTCGCCTTCGCACAGGCCGCCCCGCAGCCGCACGTCGCCGCTGACCTGCTGCAAATGCAGCCGGCCGCCCACGTTGCGCGCATTTACGTCGCGGTGGCCTTGTTGCAGGGTAACGTCGCCTTCAACATATTCCAGATTGACGTCGCCATTGCCGGTTTGCAAGCTGACGCTGCCGCTGGCATAGCGTACGGACGTGTCGCCATGCACGGTTCCCAGGGCCACGTCGCCAATCTGGCGGCAAACGGCGTCGCCATTGATCGTTTCGGCGCTCAGGGAGCCATCAATTTGTTTGGCCGACAGATCGCCGTGGACGACGCCCAACTTGACGTGGCTGACGCCAACCAGGACGGCGTCGCCATTCACTTCTTGCAGGCTGAGGTCGCTGTTGACCTGCTTGACGACAAGATCGCCGTGAACGGCCTGGACGTTTAAGGCGGTGTTGGTGGGTACAGTCAGTTTCAGGTCGCCGTGGCTGGTGATGAACAGACCGTTTTCATCTTCGTGAGTTTCGTATTCGTTAGATTTGATGAGTACGGCCGTTTCCGCCCACCCACGCGCCACGAGATTACCGTGACACTCAATAGTCAGCCGGGGCAATTTCCCCAACTCGATTCGCTCTTGACTCATGATTACCTCTTTTTAGCTATAAGCTGTTGGTCGTGAACCGTAGTTCGCGTACTGAACACGCCATTAATCAATGTAAACCTGAACGTGTTCGTTGCTCTCCGCGTCCTCTACATCCACCAGAATGCCTTGCCCGGTTTCCTGCATCATCCCGTTCAGGTCGTCCCAGTCCAAACCATCCAATTCCGGCGAGAAATGGCGGCCCACTTTCAGGCCAAACTTCACCATAGGCAGCGGGATATTGACGGTGACTTTACTCTTGCCTGTTTCCAGGTCACGCACTTTTACATGAAACCAGCGCAGCCCATTTTTCTGGGGTGGTTTTGGTTTCATGGGCATCTCCGGCGCTTCTGGCGCTTCGTCTAGCAGTTCTACTTTCAACGGTTTTTCGGGCGCTTCTGGTCCGGCGGAGAGGCTGCTCAATAGCTCGGCGGCTTCGCTGGCCGAAATTTTGCCACCGGCCAGCAGGTCCAATATTTCTTTACGATCAGTTGTAGACATGATTTGCCTCCATTTTGGGGAAATTTGTTTGTTGGCTGATTGGGTTCGTTGGTTGGTGTTTAGCAAACCAACGAACCAATCAGCCAACCCAACTCAATCACACACAATGTTAATTCAGGCGCCACCGCGCAGAATTTGCAGGGCTTCATCGGCGCTGATGGTACCGGCGCTTAGTTCACTGAGAACTTCGCGGCGGGTGGCATCGGAGACGGGCGCGCGTTCTGGCTCGCCTACCTCGTAACCCATCGCTTCGATGACTTCTGTCAGGCGGGCGCGCACCGCCGGATAAGACATGCCCAGCTCTTGTTCAACGCGGTTGATTTTGCCTTCGCAGCGGATAAAGATTTCCACAAAGTTCAGTTGCTCGGCCGAGAGTTCGTACAACCGACCCAGCGTAAAATGTCCTTCGATGGTTGTATCACAGGTCCGGCAGTGCAGCCGGGTGACGGTGAGGGTGTCGCGGCAGATGGGACATTGACCGATAACAGGGTTCATGAAAGGCTCCTTAAGGATTGCGGATGTTGGATTTCGGATTTCGGAATGCGCTTCCGGCTAACGGCTCCTAGCTAACAGCTTCCTTGCGCACGCGCAGGCTGCCGGTGACGACGCGGGCTTTGAGGCTGCCTTCGCCGGAACCCAGCGTGCCTTTGAGATGTTTGCCGGTGAGGGCTTTGTTCACTTTGGGTTGGGCGAGGGGGAAATCGCAGCGCACGTCGCCGGTGACGACACGGCCGTCAAACTGCGCGTTGGGTTCCTTCGTTAGAGTCAGGCGCACGCTGCCGGTGATGGACTCGAAGCGGTGATGGTCGTCCACCAGCAGGCCCTTGTAGCTCACTTCGCCGGTGGTGGTGCGGGCGTCTATGCGCGCGCCGATATTCGCCAGCTCGTTTTTGCCGGTGATGACGGTGGACGTGACCGGGGCGTCAATGTCGCTGATGTCCATCTGGCCGGTGATGGTTTTGGCGTGGACGGTGCAGGTGTGGGGCACGTGGATGATGACGATGGCTTTGGGATGTCCATCGGCGCTGAACAAACGGCCGATTCTCTGCATCCAATCTCTGTCTTCTTGTTCGACACGCACCGACACCACGTCGTCTTGCCGCGTCACGTCAATCGTCATGTGGCGCAGGTCGGCTTCGATGGTAATGGAACGGCCGTCATGCGGCCGAATCGTGACCTCGCCAATTTCTACCATTACATGCAGCTCGCCATTGTCTGATGGCAGTTCTTCGGTAAATGAATAATGTTTCATAGGATTTCACGCTCGTATGCAAAATATTGATAGCAACCACAATAATATTGTGTGATGCTGACATCATAAACCAAAATAATTATCATGTCAAGAATAATCTTGAAAATTATTCATGATAATGTGAGAATAATTTATATGATCGTGAATAATCTTTATTTGGAGGAAAAATCGCGCAGGCTCAGAATGGCAACGGCGCTGAGGCCGAGGAAGCAAGACGCCAGGAAAAGGACCGGTCCCAGATTTTGCTGGCGGAGGGCCAGAACAATGCCCAAGGCGGCATAAGCGGCCAGGAACAGCTCCACCAGGATGATCCAATCGAAGGCGAGGTGGTAGGTTTGCACGGCCGTTCCCCGTTTGGGTGTGCGTAAAAAGGGGTGGTTGTGGCCGAAAAGCGCCTGGAGGATGGCACGGCCGTTGCTCGGCGCCAGCCCAATCGCCACAATCATGAGCGTGGGGAAATGACGCAGCCGCCGCAGCCAGTCGGGATAGAGAACCTGCTGGCCCAGGATAAACAGCAGCGGCTGGCTGACGGCCACGACCGAGAAAACCATCAGGTTAGGCGAAACTCGGTAGCGGGCGGCGATGAGGGGGATTTGCAGCAGCAGCAGCAAAAGCAGCAGCAAATTAGACGAATAGGCAGCCATCGAAAGCAATCCATACAGGCGCGACGCCATTGTCTGGCCGCTGTCTAGCAAGATTTGCACGCCGAATTTACGCAGGCATTGCGTGGAGCCTTTGGCCCAGCGCGCCTGCTGAATTTTGTAGGCGGTAATGGTTGGCGGCAGTTCGGCCGGCGCGGTCACGTCGTTGAGGAAGCGGAACTGCCAGCGGCGCAGCAAGGCGCGAGTGCTGAGGCACAAATCTTCGCAGACAGTATCATCTTCCCAGCCGCCGGCGTCTTCCAGACAGGCGCGCCGCCAGACGCCGCCCGCGCCGTTGAACTTAGGGAACAGGTTGGCGCGATGGCGTACCGTCTGCTCCATGGCAAAATGTTTGTCCAGGGCGATGGCCTGCGCGGCCGTCAGCGGCGACTGGTCGGCGTTGAGGTGGCCCCAGCGCGTCTGGATCATACCCAGGTCCGGTTCTTGCAGGAAATGGGGGATGGTTTGCCGCAGAAATTCGGCCGGCGGTTGAAAATCGGCGTCGAAGATGGCGATGTAGTCGCCGGTGGCCTGGGGCAAGGCGGCGGCCAATGCGCCCGCTTTGTAGCCCTGGCGGTTGTCGCGGTGGACGAGTTGAATGTTGACGCCCTCCGCCTGGTAGCGAGCGACCAGGTCAGCGGCCTGCCGGGTAGTGTCGTCGGTGGAGTCGTCGAGGATTTGGATTTGCAGGCGGTCGGCGGGGTAATGGAGGTGTACGGCCGTTTCAATCAACCGCTCCACTACGTACCGTTCGTTAAAAATAGGAAGCTGCACAGTGACCGGCGGCAATTCCGCCGACGGGACAATCGGACAAGGGAACGTATCGTGGCGATGCCGCCAATATTGCCAGAGAGTATACAACCCCAAAAGGCCGAAGAGAGAGAGGAGGGAAACGGCCGTCACATAAAGAATGCCAAGTACGGTGATCATTCGTCTTCGGGCGCGTGTTTGAGGATGGTTTTGAGGCGTTTGTTGAATTCCCCGCGTGGCAGCAGCACACGTCGGCCGCATTTCTGGCACACCAGGCCAATATCTGCGCCGATGCGTACCACGTCCCAATCATACCCCCCACAGGGGTGTGGCTTGCGCAGGCGCACCGCATCGCCTACGTGAATTTCGATATACATAGGGCGGGAATTATAGGCCAGCGTGGCTGGCTGGCAAGTGGGGGGAGATGAGAAACGGGTGGGAAGACGGCCGTCTCCCCTGGACGCAATTCGCCACCACCAGAGGGGCACGCTATACTTACCGACAAATTAGCCATAATCAAAAGAGGCACACATGCTAGGTTTAGACATGGCCACCCTGATTGCACGGGCAATTGTGCTGCTGGTGGCCTTTACCATTCACGAATTGGCCCACGCCGTCACTGCTGACCGCATGGGCGACCCCACGCCGCGCCGCATGGGGCGTATTACCCTGAATCCGTTAGCCCACCTGGACCCTATCGGCACGATTCTGCTGCTGGTTTCCGGCTTTGGCTGGGCCAAACCGGTGATGGTGAACCCCATGAATCTTCGGGGCAACCCCCGCACCGGCATGGCGATTGTTGCCGCCGCCGGCCCCATTTCTAACGTGATCATGGCCGTCATCTTTGCCCTGCCGTTTCAATTGGGCCTGGTCGGTTTTTCCGCTTTTGGCGGTTCCAGTGTCTTGCCGTCCCTGGGCGAACTGCTCTTTCAGTTTGTATGGATTAACCTGATCCTGGCCTT
>CALFEW010000339.1 GCA_937958365.1 uncultured Chloroflexota bacterium
TGGATCTGACAGGCGCTGGCAACAAGCGATAAAAGACTCAGAAGAACAAGCATAAAACCAGCTCGAAATGTTGGGGAAGCCCATTTCCCATCGGTGATGCCGTATTTGCGTAGCTGCATAATCCTTAAACATAACTTACTGATAAATAGGCGTCAAGATCATCCCGTTACCATCCAGCAAATGTTAAGCATTTTCGGAGCAGTTCACTTCGCGAAGGCCGAGAATCAGAACGGCCGTGGTAGGCAGGCGTATGTCGTTTTGATATACTGCTGATTACAATGGCCGTTAGGAAGACCCAATGTGACCGCAAATCTTGAAGAATCTGAACTGATTGAACGCGCCAAAACGGATAGCGAAGCCTTTGGTGTGTTATATGAACGCTATCACAATCGAATCTATAATTATGTCTACTACCGTACCGGAAATGTCGCCGATGCCGAAGATTTAACGGCGCGTATTTTTATACGGGCGATGCAGCACATTGAGAATTATGAAGACAAGGGGCTGCCTTTTTCTGCCTGGCTGTATCGTATCGCCCACAACCTGGTGGCAAATTGGCACAGAGATCGCAGCCGACGGCCGTTAATTGCTCTGGACGACATTGCCCAATGGCACATGGGTGAGGCTGACCCGGAATTTACAGCGCAGTTGACGGAAGACAAAGAAGCGCTGTTGCAAGCGATTCGCCGTTTACCGGCCGAGCGCCAGGAAATGCTCATCCTAAAATTTGTGGAACGATTGTCGAACGCGGAAATAGGCGACATTATGGGTCGGAGCGAGGGAGCAATTAAATCTTTGTATCATCGCACGTTGTTGTCGCTGCGGGATGAGTTTAAAGATCAGCATCCACAGCCGGCCAAACGCCGCACTTTGTTTGGCCGAGCCCGTCAATAAGTCATACCAATTTGCATTGTGGGGCATTGGATGTAAAATTTTTGGAATTATTCAGAAAACTCTTAATTAAATATGAAATTGTCGTCGTGCATTGCTGGTGAAACTGGACTATGCTAAAATGCCAGGGCGATTGTGGCTAATATCACAAACATCGGGATCGTCTTGTGGTCAATTCCATGAATCGGCGCGGGGACGCAACCTATCATTTGTCATCACAACAGGAGAGGGTCTTTTGAACAAAACAGAATCGCTGAGAAACTGGCTAATTATTCTGGTGCTTCTGATCGTGACGGGCGTGGTAACGGCCGTATGGCCGTTATTGAATCTGGGTGTATCACTCGGCTTTGGCCCCGCCCGGCCGCCGGCGGAAAGTCCCACGATTGTTTTCCCTGTGCCGGCGTTTCTCGTCGAGATGCTAGGTACGGAGATTGTTTTGACCAGCGCCCAGATACTTTTAGCGTTTGTGGTGCTGCTTATCTCAGTGGCCATTACCACCGGCGTTGTTGGCCTGGTTTTGTCGTTTCTCATTCGCATGTTGGATAAATCGGCAACGGCCGTGGCGAATGATCCAGAATATCAAGGCCACGTAACCACCCTGGAAAAACGCCAGCAAGAAAAACTCAAAAATGTCCGGGCAAACAGCCCTAAGCCAAACACCCCTGAAGCATACGTCTATCACCTCGATCCGATGAGCCTTTCTCTGCTGATATTGCTCATTGTGGGTCTCATTGGCACACTTATCTACGGTTCATTGGCCCCAACCGGCGAATTCACCTTGTTGGGCCAAACTTTCAGCTCTGCTTTACCAATTTTGCTTGTCTTGTATGTCATAACCATTCCCCTTCTGGCCTGGCGAGTTCGTCGGCAATGGTTGTTATCCATTGCCGAAAAAGATCACGCTCCTATCCCCTGGGATTTTGTAGCCGTGCTCGTTGCCGGTTTATTGATAGTGGGTATTGGGCTTGGTCTTATGCTCTTCCTCAACAACCCCGCCTGAGCCTGGTTTATCGAAGCCTGAATCGAATCATCATCTCATCTTCAATTCAATAACTGAAGCCTGGGAAATTTCCTCCGGTATGTTGGGCGACTTAAGAAGTTGGCGACTTAACAAGTCGCCCAACACTGGATAATTCCCGAAACACCACACCTCCAATTCGATCTTATAAAAAACGGCCGTCTCCAGTACCCGTGACTCGCAGGCCGTACGCCAGCTTCCAGAGGCATTTGCCCCAGGTCGCCGCCGACGGAATACGGTTTGTCAAATACGTGTACTGATTATTATTGGCATTCGTTTTCAGATTTATTAAGCTGAACAGGCAGTGCTATTCGTTTGCCTGTTCACCCACTGATACGCAGAGTAAAACACATGGGTAAAAGAAAACATTATATTGCGGTTGTCGTTTTAATTGTTTTGACCACCTTCGCTCTCCGATTTCTCATTCTGGGTCCGATTTATCGGCTGCCAATGGCCGCCAGCAGTGAAGCTGGACCGATTGACACGATGTTCGACGCCCACTTTTGGCTGATTTCCTTCCTGTTTGCCTTAATCATGGTCTTTA
>CALFEW010000340.1 GCA_937958365.1 uncultured Chloroflexota bacterium
AATGGCTCTGCCGCGTGATGGGTAAAGACTATGCACTCTGGCGTCGGACGCGCCACATCAATAATGCCCCAATGGTCAAAGTAACGAGTATCATCGCTGCGATAGCCCACTGCGTTACCGGGGGTGATGTTTCGGCGACCGTGAGCGTGCGCAGTGTGACATTTGTGGGAACTGGCGTACCGGCGCGCAGCACGCTACGGCCGTGCGTATACGCATACAAATACTCCGTTCCCCCATCCGTCTCCAAATCCATCCACTCTACCGGCACGCGAGGAAATCCCAGCGCATAGAACCAGCTCGTTCCGCCATCCGGGGTAACAAAAATGCCCCGGTCTGTCCCGACGTAAATCCGGCTGCTGTCACCCGTTTCTACCAAAACCGAGTGGAAGGGCACATCCGGGAGCGCGCCACCGAAGGCCGACCAGGTGGCCCCGCTGTCGGTGCTGCGCCACAAATGCGTTGCGCCAAACGTGGACACAGTGGCATACACCGTTGTGGTCGTATTGGGATCAAACTCAATAGACGAGACGTAACCGCCTAAACTGGCAACGTCTGTCCAGGTGGTCGTGTTGTTCGTGGTTGTGGCGCTGGCGCTGCGATAGATGTTGCCCGCTTCATCCCCGGCCATAACCAGGTTGGAGTTGCCCGGCTGCACGGCCCACGAGGCGATTGAATTATTTCCACCGCCCGTTTGATTTGTGACACTGGCCTGTGTCCAGCCTGTCGCCTGGTTAGTCGTGCGCCACAACGTGTAACCACCAGTCCACAGGATTTGGGAATTGTTGGGATCCATGATAAAGGGGTTGATGAACTGGAAATTGCCTGATGCTTCAGTAATGCCTGAAATAGACGAGCTGAAACTCGTGCCGCCGTTTGTTGATTTTCGAATGGAGAGGTTCGTGGTTTCCTGGAACAAGATGTTTGTATTACCCGAATCCACGGCCACATACCCGCCATCACCGCCGTAGATTTCTGTCCAGCTTGTGCTGCCTGTGGTGCCGCGCAGCGTACCGTTATCCTGGGTGCCGCCAAAGAAGGTGACACCGTTCGGATAAGTATCGCCATGGTAGAATTGGGCGATATTGTAATTATTGTTTAAGTTGGCCCAGCCAAACAGGTCAGAGGGTAAACAAACGTTGGTGGACGCCGTGCCGGATGTCGCCGTTGTGGTGCGATGAATGCCACCATCGCTGGTCACGTACATCGTCTGGTTTGTGGCGCCGTCATAGTTGGGATGAAAGACAATGGCGTGTTGGTCGGCATGGAGGTACGACCCGGCTGTTGAACTCCACCAATAACTGGCTACCCCCCAGTTTTGTCCACCGTCAACCGAAAGCATGACATCTATCCCGCCCGTCCATACCCGGTCCGAGTTGATAGGATCTACGGCAATGATGTTGTCGTACCAACCCTGATTTAGGAACTGTGATGTACCAAAACCACAAGATGCCAGGTTAGCATAAACAGGATTCGTGAGCATCAGGGTATTCAACAGGGTGCCATTGGTATTGTCTACCCGCGTTGTCCATGTGCCCGAACCGCCGCCGGTAGTTGAACGAATGACTTTGTGTAAGCCCTGGTTATAATTACCGGCGGCATTGCTGACGCTGAGCGCATAAACTACGTTCTGGTTAGAGGGGGCAATCGCCAGGCTGGTGCGCCCCATATTAGCCTCGGTAAAAACCGACGACCAGGTCGTGCCATCTGTGGTGCGATAGATGGCGGCCTGATTAAAGCTGCCGCACGCGGCAAACACGGTATCTGGATTTGTGTCTGTGCGAATTGCCAGGTCTGTACAGCGAGAGTTAGCACTGGCGTGGTTGACTACTCTGCTCCAAGAAACACCGCCATTGGTTGATTTCCAGATGCCGGTGCGCGTAGCGGCATAAATGTGAGCGGAATTATTGGGACTGATGACAATATCCATCACATAATGGAAATCGGCGTTGTTGTTGGTACTGTCAAGTTGCGTCCACGTGACCCCGGCATCGGTTGTTGTGAAGATGCCATTGCCGCGAACGGCGTCCACATTAAAAACGCCTTCGCCCGTTCCCGCATAGATGATGCTGGGGTCGTCCGGATCAAAGGCCATAGAGACGACGGCCATGTTGTCCATATAGTCGTCTAGAAGAAACCACGAACTGCCACTGTTGGTAGATTTCCAGACACCGCCCGCGACACCGGCCGCGTACATGGTACTGGGTGTATCAGGATCGATCAGAAGCGCCCGTGTCCGGCCGCCAATGTTACTTGGCCCCAGTTCGCTCCAGGGGGCGTCGGCCTCCGGCGCTCGACCCGGGGTTGGCTGCCCGGTGGAAACGTTGAACGTGGGCATGACGTCAATTTGGGCCATGGCCTCTTCATACATAACCGGCGCCAGGGCTTCTACGCCTGCGGGCAAACGCTGTGCAGCGTAAAATTCAAGCGCTGAGTCCGGTTCGTCGTAACGGGCTAATTCCAATTCCATCTCTTGCAGCCAACGGCCGTAAGCCAAATCAGACATTCCGAGGGGATTGTTAGACTCACTGGCAAGGCCCGTCCCAACGACAAAGTAAATGCCCACGATAATGGATACAAATATCCCTAGTTTAAGTGCGGTGCGCAGCGTTGATCTTCCGGCCATAATGAAAACCTCCTTGATATAATGTTGTCACGTAAACGACTGGGAAAATGCCTCTAGGAGAAAACACAGTGGGTTTTTGAAGATAATAAAGATAGTCTACTACTGCTGCGGTTTCGTTGAAGCAAGTCCGGCCATTATATACTGATTATTCTTGCTTTGACTAGAGGCCAAAAGGCGTTGAACCAAAAGTCTCACTTATGAAGTGCAGGGACAAACAATACAATGGCAATGAAGTACCAACGACAACTACAATTGATGATCGGGCCGTATGTATGGGGGACTGTTTTTTTGGTCGTCATCCCTGCTGTGGCAACGGCCGTAATCGCCTTCACCCACTACACGACCATCAGCCCGCCTACCTGGGTCGGTCTGGACAACTTTCGCAACCTGTTTACCAACCGATATGCGCTTTACTCATTGTTTAACAGCCTGTTTTTTGTGGCCTTTGCCGTGCCGCTACGTCTTCTGAGCGCCTTCTTTTTTGCG
>CALFEW010000341.1 GCA_937958365.1 uncultured Chloroflexota bacterium
AAGTGGTTGGCGACATTGCCGCCGCCAAACATGAAGAGCGACACAATCGCCGATAATATCCCGGCGACCAATCCCAGGGTGGGATTTTGCCACAAAACGGCCGTTACCACCGTCATGGCCAGGCCCAAAATGCCCCCGGCGATCAGCGCGTTGGTGGCCGATAGCCGAATGCCTTGATTGGGTTTGCTGGTAGCCGTTACCCGGTGGCCGCGCAAGCCGCCAAGCAGCAGAAACACCAGCCCCAACGACAAAAAAGTATGAAGGATTTTTGTTGAGCCATATAACAGAAATTCCACCAGTTCCACGGCCGTCGCCAGTCCCAGACCGATGAGCAAACCCACCGCCATGCCCGACCAGGACCAATCGAGAGCAGCCACGGTGCGAATGTCGTCACGCAAAGTATTGCCATTTACAAAATAGGTAATCAGACCAAAATTAACGCCAGCCACGACACCAAACGAAAGCGCCAGAAAGGGGATGTCATAAATTGCCACGAAGAGCGTCGTTAAAAAACAGACGACCATCACCGTAACGGCCGTGCGCCAGTGCCGCCGTTTTGGGTTATCTAGAATCGGGTAGCCCTGGTCTGAAATACGTTTATAGTAGATGCTGTCCAGCACGGCCGTTACCAGCCCCATGCTCAATCCTAAAAACAGCATCAGCCATAAATCGGTCTTAGCTGCCAGGCCCGGGACCACCCGTCCAAATTGCTGCGACCACGCCGTGCCGAATTGGGGGATGTTGATGCGTACCATGAGCCAAAACAGCCACATGAGCACGCTGGAAACCAACCCCGCAAACAACCGCGACCCCACCATGTAGGTAAACTGCCACCGCTGAGAATTCAGCCAGCTTGGCTGCAACCCTTCAATCAAAAAAACCGCCTGATTGTGGGTGTCCATTTGCTGCGCCAACCAGCTTAATCTATGCACGACGCCCGCCTCAGAATAGCCTGTGTTATTGCCGCGTCTGGTAAACATGGCCCGGACATAAGCATCGAACAGGTCTGTTATGCCAATGCTTTCGTCGTCTCCTGAAACCATTTTCGTTTGCCAGTAGGCCACGCTGAGGACGTGGAGCATAAGCGGTGTCTGGGCCATTTTTGCCAGGGCGGGGTCTTGGTGAACGGCCGTTTTCAAGCCGCCCAATCGTTCACCGGCCGCCGTCAGGTAGGCATCGATCTGGGCGGTCGTGAGCGGCTGCAAGAGGTACGCACTGCCCAGGTGCAGGTGAGTTTCCAACGCCTCATACGCTTTGCGGCGGCTGTTGATCACGATGCCTGTCAATCCATGCTGCTGGCGGAACTGGTTGAGCGCGGTCACGCAGGCGGCGCGATGGTTTGCCGGCGTTTCGTCCAGGCCATCTAAAAGCAAGATCAGGGCGTCGTCATTCAGCCATTCACAGCCCAGCGTTTGGGGAATCTGGTATTTGGCGGTTAATTCTTCGACGACCCATTCGCTGATGGGTTCCCGCTTTTCGGCCCACGAGACGAGATTGAAAATGACGGGAATCGGCTGTTCCGGCTCTCTTTCGGCCTGGGCGATGAGTTCCTGAGCCAGGTTGATGAGCGTCGTGGTTTTACCGGAGCCGGGTTCACCCAAAATGAGCAGCGCCCGGTCGGATTGGTGGAATAGGGCCGAGAGCGTGGGTGGGGCAACGGCCGTTTCTTCCCCAACCACCAGTGGCGGCACAGACCCGATGACGTACTGCCAGGGCTGGTCTATGGCTTCATCGTAGGCACGGCCGTGCAAATTCAGCAGCAGCGCCCCTTTCACCGATTTTTCCAGAACGCCTTCCACCCAAAAATGTTTTACTTTTTCCAACAAGACGAGCTGCTTGCGCCGTTCCGGCGTGAGTGGCGCAGCAAGTGGAGGGGCTGTTGTTGCCAGGGTAGGCGCGGGCGCAGGGCTTGTCTCGGGAAATATCCGGCGTTGTTCCTGCTCGTTCAAGGCACGGTAGTTGCCGGCGCGCAGGAATTGGTTGGCTTCAGCCAGCGTCGGCAGGCCGCCGCAGCGATGCAGCACCGCCACCAGGCCCACCAACACCAGCCGGTCGTCGGCGTGGATTTTGCTGCGGTCCCGTTCCCAATCGGAAACGGCCGCGCCTGAGTAACCGGTGTTGCCCAGTTCGTCGCCCAACAGTTCGCCCAGGCGCACCTGCGTCAGGGTACCGCCGCGAAGCGAATCCCGGCACTGTTTTCGGTATGCGCGCACCTGCTGGCCAAAGGTGGTCATGATCGCCTCCCCGTCCTTCTGTAGAAATTCGATGGCTGTATCGTATCAAGGTTTTTCGGACATCGCCCCTCTAAAACCTGCTAAAAATCGGCTCAACACTTACTTAAATTCGTTGAAACGGTTGCCGGAATTGGTTAATTGTGGCTTGAATTTATGGTCCTTTTAGTCGAGAGTAAAAGGCATGAAGATGATTTAAGCAGCACCCTCTGTAACTTAAGCGTCAATTTTTCTACACTGAAACCATGAACCGATCGGGAAAAGCTTGCAAGAGGAAATGGAATGGAAAACGGCCGTTGAGCATCTCATGAGCGGATAAAACAACCTTTTGTCCGGGCGCGCCGTCCTCAATGAGCCTCTCTTACACAAAAGTGAGGTGTCGAAATGCTCGAGGTCCGTCAAACACAAGTCAAGAGTCGAATTGTTCATCTGTGGTTTGTCACAGCGGTCTTTGTTCTCTATTTTGGTCTGCCCACACTCATCCATTTGATGGCCGAGTGCGCCAGCACGGGGTCTGGCTCTGGGTGTGCCGGCTAATCCTGGAAAATATTAAGCCGCAGATTTTGCAGGGTTTTGGTCTGATGCGTGATGCGTGATGCCCACAAGAGCAACTCGCGCATCACGCATCACGTATCAATCGACCGCCTCAACCTACTTCCCGCGCCTACTTCAGGGCGTTCTCAGCCTCTCTGAACCCTTTTTGCAGCTTTTGCCCCCAGGCATCGTCGGGAAAACCGGCCAATAAGGTGAGCGCTTGCGCATAAAGCTGCTGCGCCTCGTCAGAATCGTTTTGCGCCGTTTTGACCTCCGCCAAACCGCCCAAGGTGTTTGCCTGCTGCACCGGATCGTTACAAATTTGCCACAACGCGATGCTGCTGTAAAAAAATTCCTCTGCTTCCGCCAATCGCCCCTGGGCAAGATAGACGACGCCCAAATTGTTGGCCACCACCGCCCGATCAAATAGATTCCCCGATTGCCACATAAAAGTCGCGTTCGCTTCTAAAAAGAAGCGCTCTGCTTCAGTATAGTTTCCTCGTTTCAGGTACAGCGAACCCAATTCGTTCAGCACCCTGGTTTTGTCTAAATGATTTGCGGTGTGGGCCAGGCAATCCAGGGCTTCATGATAGGCGGCTAAGGCGGCGTCTGTTTTGTCTTGCGCGGCCAAAGTCTCCCCCAACAATTTGAGACAGTTAGCCAGGTAAACCGGATCGCCTACTTCACGCCACAGGGACACTGAATAACTGAGATATTCCTCAGCCAGCGCCCATTGCCCTTTGTCTTTGGCCAGCAATCCCAGTTCAAGTATCACAAATGCATGTTTGATGAGCGGGGCGTGGATGGCTTGAAACGCTTTTTGCGCCTGGTGGATGTAGGTTTCTGCCTCAGTAAAACGCCGCATCTGCCGGCAAACCGCGCCCAGGTTGATGCAGGCATGGGCTTCGCGCCATTTATCCTCTTGCATCAAGCCGATCTGCAATTCCTCCTGGTGGGCGGTGAAGGCGTTGTCTAGCTGTCGGTTATGGCGGTAAAAAAGCCCTAAATGGTCAAGGATGCGGCCGCGCAATGCCAGATTGTCAGCGGGGCAGCTTTCAAGCGCCTGTTCCAGCATCGGGATCCACTCGCCCCAGTAGCCTCGCCGCTCAACAAAGACAAAGGTTTGCAAAATCAGTTCGGTCGTGCTGTGCCAGGCGTCCGGCACATGCAAGCCAAATTTGGCGGCGCGGTAGAGGTTTTGCCGCTCCTGATCTAGCGCGGGAAGCGTGTCGTCAGTGAGGTTCTGGGTGCGCTGCTGCCAGTACTTGACGTTGGCCGCCACGCTTTGGGTGAATTGGGTGGAGGGTGGGGTGATCATGATTCTAACAGGTTGGGCCAGCCGATGATTTCTGTTTGTAAGAAGGTGTCTGTGAGGCGGTGGATGCCGTAGCGCCGTTCCTGGATGGTTCCCTGGACTTCCAGCAGGGAGCGGGCGGTCAATTCGCGCACGGCCGTCCAGAATTCGTTTTCGTCCAGACCGCTAAAAGCCCGCATTTGCTCAGGTTGGGCGCCGGAAGCGGCCGCCAGAGGCATGGCCAGCAGCAGCGTTTGCGCGGCGGGCGTCAGCGTTTGCCACGTTTCCCAGTAAATGTGCCGGTATAAATCTTCAATCGGACCGGCCCGATTTTTGTTGAGATCGGCCAGGATTTGGGGCAGGGGCAGAACGGCCGTCAGGCTCACCACCAATTTCAGGGCCAGCGGATTGCCGCCAGTGACCTGGTATATAGCTTGCATGGTGTCCCGGTCGGCGGCGGCCAGTTCTGGCAGGCCGGTGATTTGGGCATGGTGGCGCAA
>CALFEW010000342.1 GCA_937958365.1 uncultured Chloroflexota bacterium
GTTCCACGTCGGCACAATAGGCATCAGGATCGTCCAGCCGAACGTCCGCTATGGTGCGCGACCAGACGATGGCATCAACCTCTGAAAGTTTCTCTCCTTTTGTGACGCTCCATTGCCTGCGTTCACCCGCATACTTCTGGCGATTCCGCCGCCTCATCTCTGCCGGTGCGACGCCCTCATGAAGAAATTGGGCGAGCATGTTTCTGGCTTCCAACCAGACATCACCAGAGTACATGTTGTGCTGGAGCATGTAACAAGTGACGGTAAGGTGATGGACAGCCCCGTAAGCGGTTGGGTTTTCATATTCCAATGCCAGGCATAAATCAAAACGAGCGCGGCACGTTTCTTCCGCTAAAAGCTCAGCGCCGCATTGAGGACATTTGTGGGACATTTGCGTCACTCCCATAGTATGGCAGGTGTTCAACGGCCGTTTCCCTACCCTATCCGCGATAGTACCACAAACGATTGGCCGGATAAACGCGCAGTTCATTTTCAACTTCGCCATGATTGATATAAAATCCCACATTATGAGTCTGGAGCCAATGCATCGTCTATGGGCACGCTGGCAGCGACCGCACAGTGAACGCTGGTTGCTGGTCGGCGTTTTGTTATTATCCTTTGCCCTGCGTCTGCACCGCGTCGGCGACCGCGCCGTCTGGTGGGACGAAGGCTGGTCGGTTTGGGTTGCTCGCCAATCTCTGGCCCAAATCGCCTATCAGACCGGCCACGATGTCCACCCGCCGGTTTACTTCTGGCTGCTGCATCTGTGGCGGACCATCAGCGGCGACAGCGAGTTTGGCCTGCGGGCGCTGTCGGCCGTTTTCGGAACCTTGACCGTCGCGGCCGTCTATCTGTTGGGCAAGTCGGTGGCCGGACGGCGTGTGGGGCTGCTGGCGGCGCTGTTCCTGGCGGTGATGCGCTTCCACATCGTCTGGTCGCAAGAGATACGCATGTATGCCCTGGCCGGTTTCCTGGCGGTGCTGGGGACCTGGGCGGCGCGGCGCGTGTGGGAACGCGGCAAACTGGCCGACTATGCGCTATATATCGGCTGCATGACGGCCGGACTGCTGACCCTCTATCTCTTTTTCCCAATTCCCCTGGCGATTAATCTGGCCTGGCTGTGGGTGCTGTGGCGCACTCCCAATCGGGGCAGAGCCTTGTTGACCTGGGGGGCGGCGCAACTGGTCATCCTGGTCATCGTGGGGGCATGGCTGGCCTATGCCTTGCCCGGTTTTCTCAGCACGTCGTCGGCGACGCCGATTGCCGTGTGGGATTTCTTGAAGATTTATTGGACGGTGTTGGTGACGGGCATTCCGCTGAACGTGGAGACGTATGCCCGCCTGACGCTGCCGGTGCTGCTGGTGTTTGGCACGGCCGTTATCACCCTGATTGCCCAATCCCGCCACAACTGGCGTATGGGGCGCGACGTGACCCTGTTCCTCAGCGGACTGCTCATTCCGCTGGGTGTCGTTGCTTACGTCACCATCCCCAAAGTGGGAACTTACGCGCCGCCCTTCGATCCCCGTTATCTGGTGATCTTCACCGGCTATTACGTGGCGCTGCTGGCCTGGGGGCTGGTGGGCTTGGGCGACGGCCGTCGCTGGCCGTTGGCCGTAGCTCTCAGCGCTGTTGTGTTGGGCGTGTCGCTGGTGGGGATGCGCGGGTATTATAACGGCCGTATCCTCCTCGACGACTACAAATCCCTGACCAATACCTTACGCGCCTCCGCCCACGAGAACGACGCCGTAGTGCTGTACAGCGACCAGGACTGGCCGATTTTTGCCTACCATTACCCGGACCAATGGGCGGGCCTGCCCCACTTGTGGCAAATAACGCCCGAAACGGCCGCCGACTACCTGGCTCCCATCTGGGAAACCAGCGATGGCGTCTGGTTGGCCGTAACGCC
>CALFEW010000343.1 GCA_937958365.1 uncultured Chloroflexota bacterium
GGTGTTTCGTGATCTGCCGGCGCAAATCGTATTGCAGAAAGAGAATCTGGAGATCAGCGTGTTTTTTTTTGCTTTAGGGGCGATTTTTATAGTAACGGCCGTTCTCCTCTCGCTCAAGTGGAATCGTTTCCCCTGAAAATCAACTGCGTCTCATCCCCAGGGGAGACCCACCCCCGGTCCCAGGCCCAAATCTCCAGGCAAGTGATAAAAAGCAGGCATTTCTTATGACGCCTGTGGTTGCGATTTAGGAACGGCTTCGGTATAGTTGCAGGTGGTTTTTTAACTCAAACAATCGTGCATCGCCTGTATTACACGAGCGTCACATACTGAATTCAGAAAAGGAGTAATACCCATGACCTATATTGAAGCAATCCACGGCCGTGAAGTGCTAGATTCCCGTGGCAACCCCACCGTTGAAGTCGAAGTCCTGTTGTTTGATGGTTCCGTCGGTTCGGCCATCGTGCCCTCCGGCGCATCCACCGGCATCCACGAAGCCTGGGAAAAACGCGACGGCGACAAAAGCCGTTATGGCGGCAAAGGTGTGCTGCAAGCAGTTGCGGCCGTCAACGAAGAAATCGCCGAAGCCATCGTCGGCTGGGACGCCACCGATCAGGTAGGCATTGACCAGGCCCTCATCGAACTGGACGGCACGGAAAAGAAAGAGCGCCTGGGGGCCAACGCCGTGTTGGGCGTCTCCCTGGCCGTGGCCAAAGCCGCCGCCATCAGCGTCGGCCTGCCGCTCTACCGTTATTTGGGCGGCGTTTCTGCCCGCACCCTGCCCGTGCCCATGATGAACATCATGAATGGTGGCAAACACGCCGCCGGGGCCACTGACTTGCAAGAGTACATGATTATGCCCGTCGGCGCGCCCACCTTTGCCGAAGCGACGCGCTGGTGCGCCGAAATTTACCAGAGCCTGAAAAAGGTGTTGGGCAGCAAAGGGTATGGCACCACCGTCGGCGACGAAGGCGGTTTTGCGCCGCGCGTGAAGAACAATGCCGAACCGTTTGAACTGATGCTGGAAGCCATCGAAAAAGCGGGTTACAAACCGGGCGAACAGATCATGTTTGCCATGGACCCCGCCGCCTCGGAGATTTACGAGAACGGTCTTTACAACATGAAGGTTGAGGGCAAGCAGTTGACCGGCGCGGAAATGGTGGATTTCTACGTAGATTTGGTCAACAAATACCCCATCATTTCGCTGGAAGATGGCCTGGCGGAAGACGATTGGGATGCCTGGGTACTTTTAATGGACAAATTGGGCGACCGCATCCAGATCGTTGGTGATGATTTATTAGTGACCAACGTCCAGCGCATTCAGACAGCGCTGGAGTTGAAAGCGGCCAACAGCTTGCTCTGCAAAGTGAACCAGATTGGTTCGCTAACGGAATCCATCGCGGCGGTGAATATGGTGCAGCGGCATGGCTGGACGGCCGTTGTCAGCCATCGCAGCGGTGAAACGGAAGACGCGACCATCGCCGACCTGGTGGTCGGTCTCAACGCCGGGCAGATCAAAACCGGCGCGCCGGCGCGCAGCGACCGGGTAGCCAAGTACAACCAGTTACTGCGTATTGAGGACCAGTTGGGGGATACGGCCGTTTATCCCGGCCTGGCCGCCTTCACCAACCTCAAGCGTTAGCATTAACACATCCTGACGATTTACCCAAGGGGCACGTTCTGTGCCCCTTTTTATTTGAAGGATATTCCGCTCCGTGGCACAATTAGCCGGTCAGGCTGCTATCAGTCTGAGCATACTTACGCTAATCTAACGATAACACGGCATAATCTAACCGTTATTCAACCACAGCCTCCATCCGGCGGCGCAAATCAACGAGGAGATACCGCTCATGACGTACTTCATTGAAGAAGAAGAACCGGAAGAAGAAGAAAAACCGGAAGAAAAACAAGACAACGACAAAGGGCCTAAATTTAACCTGATAGACAAGTTGCTGGAAACCCGCACCATCTTGATTTTTGGCGAGATCAACATGAGACTGGCCCAGGAAATCACCCGGCAGCTTTTGGTGCTGGCGGCCGATTCTGACGACGACATCAAAATCATCATCAACTCCCCTGGTGGGCACGTGGAATCCGGCGATACCATTTTTGACATGATTCGTTTTGTCAAACCACGAGTCAAAATCATCGGCACGGGCTGGGTAGCCAGCGCCGGCGCGCTTATTTATGCCGCCGCCGACAAAGAGAACCGGTTTAGTCTGCCCAATACGCGCTTCCTCCTGCACCAGCCTATGGGCGGCGCAGTGGGTCAGGCGTCAGACATAGCCATCGAAGCGGAAGAGATCATCAAAATGCGCAAGCGCCTCAACGAAACTTTTGCGGCGCAGACCGGGCAGCCCTTGGCAAAAGTGGAAAAAGACACGGATCGCAATTTCTGGATGTCGGCCAAACAGGCCCAGGAATATGGTCTCGTTGGCCAGATCGTCGAATCTATGGACCAGGTGTAAGGGCAAACTCGGCTGGCGGAGATTTGACCCGCCTATACCGCTCATGTATAATTTCACGTCGCATTGCTTCATTAGCAATTCGACATCATGATAACCTGGTATGAAATCATTACAGGGCTTAAAGGCCCTGGTTTTTTTGGGAGAATTTAGACATGGTAAAGCGTACATATCAACCAAAAATCCGTCGTCGGATGCGTGTTCATGGTTTTCGGCAGCGGATGCAGACCAGAGGTGGGCGGGACGTTTTGAAAGCGCGGCGCGCCAAAGGCCGTCGTTCCTTGACTGTGGACATGAATCAGTTTGGCAAACGCATCAACTGGAACGCCACCTCCGCCACGGCTTATCGCTCGGTGAAACGGCAGGGCAATCTCTACAAGGGCAAGGGTAACTAGGCTTTGGCCTGGGGAGAATGCTGCAATCTCAGTATCGCTTGCGGCGTTCTGCCGATGTAAGACGTGTCAGACAAGAAGGTCGGAGCCGTCGTCATCCACTGTTTGTGCTTATTGTCCATTCGAATGATTTGGATGTTAGCCGGTTTGGCTTTGTCGCCAGCCGGCGCGTCGGGAATGCGGTACAGCGGAATCGCGCCCGGCGTTTATTGCGTGAAGTGATTCGTGGCCATTTGATGGAAATCGAACCGGGTTATGATTGTTTGTTGATCGCCCGCCACGATCTGCCTGGCGCATCATTTTGGGAAGTGGAAACGGCCGTTCTCTCTTTGTTGGTGCGCCTGCGCCTGCTTAAAGCGAGGGAAGATGACCGCGCCTTGCCAGAAACAGGCTTGTCATGAAACGTATCGCTCTGCTAATTATCCGCTTTTATCAGAGATTTATCTCACCGGCTTTTCCGCCTAGCTGCCGATTTACGCCAACCTGTTCACACTACGGTTACGAAGCCATCGAAAAATATGGTTTCTTGAAAGGCGGCTGGATGGCCATAAAACGTATTGCACGTTGTCACCCGTTCAACCCCGGCGGTTATGACCCGGTTCCCTAATCGGAGGATGTTCTTTGTACGCAGCAAAACGGCCGTTCCTTAAGCCAGTCACCCTATTTCTTATTCTTGCCAGTTTTGTCCTGGCTGCTTGCTCTGGACGCGGAGCCCAAAACGTCAACTGGCCCGGGTTATCCGTCATGGGCAACATTGTCTATCTGGCGACCGGCCAAAATGTCATTGCCTTCGATGCCACCAACCAGAGCCAGGTCTGGAGCTTCCCCGCCGAACGCAGCACCGCCCAATATTACGCCGCCCCGGCCGCCGACGAAACCGGCGTGGTCATCGGCGATTTTGGCGCGTCTGGCGGCATGTTTAGCCCCAAAATCATCGTCCACATCTTAGGCTTAGAAAACCAAGCCACCACGCCAACAAAGGCTTGGGAACAATCCACCCTGGCTACAGACAAAATTGTGGCTTCCCCCTTGATTGTTGGGGATCGCGCTTTTGTGGGCACTTCGGCCAGCCAGGTATTTGCCCTGGACCGGGCTACCGGCGCGCCGCTCTGGGACGCGCCTTTTATGGCGGAAAATGCCATTTGGGGACAGCCTTCTTTTGCCGATGACACCCTGTATATCGCGTCGTTAGACGGCAATGTTTACGCTATCGAACCGGAAACCGGCGCAAAAACTGGTCAATGGGAAACGTCAGGCGCAATCCCCGGCTCCCCCATCATTGTGGAAGACCGCATCTATGTTGGCAGTTACGATAGCAAACTTCACGCCTTAGATCGTATGGAGTTTGGCTCAGAACTTTGGGCCTACCAGGCTTCAGATTGGGTTTGGGGTGCGCCGGCCGTCGTGGATGGCGTGGTCTACTTTGGCGATTTACAAGGCAGCGTATTTGCTTTGGACGCGGAAACCGGCAGCCTTCTGTGGCAAAAGACAGTGATCGGTCCTATTCAGACCAGTCCGGTCGTCGCCGATGGCGTTGTGTATTTTGTGTCACAAGGTGACGTGGCGGCGGCCAGCGGGCAGTTGACGGCCTTCTCTACCGATGGTGGCGCACAGCTTTGGCAAAAAGCGCTGCCGGCCCTTGTTTATACGACGCCAGTGGTAGTTGATGATACTATTGTGGTTGCGCTTCACGGCAATCCGAACTTGTTGCTGGCCGGTTTTGATCGCGCCAGCGGCGACCAGCAGTGGACATTTGCACCGGCTACTGAATAATTACACCAGTCACCTGGGATAGGATCAAATTTTTATGTGGGCTCAATTTGTTGTTAACCCCATGCTGAACGCCATGCTGTTGTTGTATGATTTTTTGGGCAACAACCTGCTTCTGGCGATTGCGGTTTTCACCATCATCATTCGCCTCATCACGCTGCCGTTGAATATTCGGCAGCAGCGTTCCATGATGAAAACCCAGGAGATTCAACCGCAAATTCAGGCGATTCAAAAGAAATATAAAGACAATCCGCAGAAAATGCAGGAAGAATTTGCGAAAATCGGCTACAACCCGGCCGATACATTAACAGGCTGCTTGCCTCTGATTATTCAGATGCCGATCCTTTTTGGCATGTTCCAGGTGTTTCAAATCATGCTGGGAACGACACCCCAGGCGTTATTTGAGTTGACACAGCGGGTATATGCCGGAATTGATTTGTCGCAGATTCTGCCTATTAATAACCAGGCGCTGATCTGGAATCTGGGTCAGCCTGATCCTTTTCTGATTTTGCCGATTTTGGTTGTGGCGACGATGTTTGTGCAGCAAAAATACCTCTCGCCTCCCAAAAAGCAAGATGGTAAGGATAAGAAGGATGATCCAACGGCCGCAATGACCCAGTCTATGCAGTATACGATGCCGATTATGTTTGGCTTCTTTTCGCTGCAATTCCAGGCCGGTCTATCCCTTTATTTTATCTTCTCGAATGTTATCGGCATTTTGCAGGGGCTTTACATGCGGCGGGTTGTCCCTCCTAATGATGTCACTGCGAAACCGGCTGTCACTGCTGCTGTGGAAACCGTACTGCCTGAAAAAACAGAGTATGCTGAGGGCGCGGATGATGGACCAGAGCCTTATAAGGCGAAACCACCCACTTCTAAACGCAAGCAGCGTTCAGCTAAACGCTAAAGAGAGTTGCAATGTCTATAGAACAAGCACAGAAAATCGAAGCTCAGGGGTCGGATATTGAAGCGGCCATTGCTTCTGGGCTGGCTAAACTGCGGTTAAACCGTGATGATGTTGAAATAGAGGTTCTGGATAGGGGCAGCAAGGGTTTGCTGGGTATCGGGGCGCGGGATGCCGTTGTTCGCCTGACACGTGTGAAGCCGGTAGAATTGCCACAGGCGCCACCGGTTGTGAAACCACCGGCGCCTGTCGTTGAAGCCAGACCGGTCAGAACGGCCGTTCCCACTCCCCCACCTGTACTTATACCCACACCCACACCGCCACCGCCCACTGTCGAAACCCGGCCCAAAACACAACCCGACGCAGCCAAAACGGCCGTCGCAACGCCTGAAAGCGAAGAAGACGTGGCTCTGCGCGAACAAGAACAGGAAACGGCCGTTACCGTCGTCGGTGAACTGCTGCGCAAAATGCGCGTCAATGCTTCCCTGGACGTGTCCCTCTCTGAACCGGACGACCTGACCGGCCGTCGGGTGAATGTGATTGAAATTCACGGGCAGGACATGAGCAGCCTGATTGGCCCACGCGGCGAAACCCTCAATTCCCTGCAATACATTTCACGCCTGATGGTCGGCCATCAAATGCGTCAGCGCGCCAGCTTTGTCATTGATGTCGAAAGTTATCGGCAGCGCCGCGAACAAGCCCTCATGCGTCTGGCCGAACGGATGGCCCACAAAGTCGCCAAACAAAAGCGCGCCATGAGCCTGGAACCGATGCCCCCGCACGAACGGCGCATCATCCACATGGCCCTGCGTGACGACGCCTATGTTTACACGGAAAGCACCGGTGAAGGCAAACGCCGCAAAGTGCGCATCATCCCCAAAAAATAACGGGGCTTTCTTCCTTCAAATGGCAGCAAAAAAGGCGGCTGGTTGCAGACCAACCGCTTTTTAGTTTATACGGCTCTTGGGGATTTAGAACTTTTTTGCAACTTACCTGACATAGCGTACCATACTATTTCTATGTACCGTCGAGATTATTTCATGCGCTTGATTGAAGAGGCAACGGCCGTTCTCGGCCAGGCGCTTAAACTCAGCCAAACCCGCGAATACGCCGAGGCTATCGCCGTGACCAACGGCTCTTTGCGCCGGTTAACTGGATTGAGCAGCGATGCCCTGCTGCGCCTGGACAGTGAAGACCTGGTCGCCCAGCTTTCCCTGCGTGATGAATTGGGCTGGATTGAAACCTGTCTCGGCGTTGTCACCGTCTTGAACCAGGAAGGCGACCTGTACGCCCTACAAAAGCAGGAGGAAGCCGCCTACCACCGCCACCTGAAAGCATTGCAGCTCCTTCTGGCCGTGCAAACACGCCATCCACAACTTGATTTGCCGGAAATCGTCCCATCCATCGCAGATTTGCTTGCGAAAGTTGCCGACATTCTCTGGCCGGAAGCAACCTGCGCCGCCCTGTTAACCTATTTTGAGCAGCGAAACGAGTACGCTCAGGCAGAAAATATTGTCTTTGCCTGGCGGGAGATGGCTCCCACCAGCGCCGCCCCTATTGAGGCGGGCATTGCCTTTTACGAACGCCTACAAGGAAAAAGTGACGCGGAACTGCTGGCGGGCAACCTGCCCCGCGACGAAATGACCGCCAGCCTTGCCGAATTATTGGATGAATCGAGTTAGCCAGAAGTAACCTACGGCCGTTTCTTCCCATCATCCAAGAACAACACACTCCGCAAATCTATGTGGCAGAGGCATAACATGCAGATTCCTTACAAAAAGACTCGAACGGCCGTCTTTCACAATCGCCAGGCTTTATCGCCGATTAACATCACCTATCGGCGCATTCCGCATAAGATTGACACCTCCGAAGCCAAGAAACGGGCCACCTGGCGCATCCGCCTAAGCCTGCTGACTGATCCCGGTCAGGAATTCGGCCTGGAAATTAA
Organism: uncultured Chloroflexota bacterium; assembly: GCA_937958365.1. Taxonomy (GTDB): domain Bacteria; phylum Chloroflexota; class Anaerolineae; order Promineifilales; family Promineifilaceae; genus Leptovillus. The sequence continues at coordinate 7,477 of CALFEW010000343.1, forward strand.
CGACGAAGTCATTCTGGGACGCGACGCCGACCGGACGAATGTGATTGATTTAAGCCAATTCGACGCCGTCAACCTCGGCGTTTCGCGCCAGCACGCCATCTTGCGCCCCACCCCAACCAACCTGTTTATCCTGGACCTGGACAGCACCAATGGCACTTTCCGCAACGGCCGTGCCGTTGGTCGTACCCCGGAACGCCTGCTCAGCGATGACATCATTACGCTGGGACATCTGCAAATTGTCATCCACATAGATGACCGTCCCCTGTTCGAGACGACCATTCTGGACAAACGCCCCGACCTGGCCAACATCCTGGCCCAAATCGCCCAGGCGATTACTTCGCAGTTAGACCTGGACGAAGTGCTGAACCAGGTGACAGAAGCGGCTATCTCGCTGACAACGGCCGTTGAAACTGGCATCTGGCTGGTAGATTCCGTCACCGGACGGCTCTTTTTAGAAACCTCCTACGGCATTGACGAAGCCAAATTCGAGCGTCTACGCGAACCCGACCCGGACACTTCGCTGGTTGCCAGGGTCATTCAGACCGGCCAATCGCTTTACGCCAGTTCCAGTGCCGAAGGGCAGGCCAGCAACGAATCCTTGTTATACGTGCCCATCACGCAAGGCGGCGGGGTATTGGGCGTGTTGGGCGTGACCCACCGTGAAGATGGTGAAGCGTTCAGCGAACGCGACGAACGCATCTTAAAAACCATCGCCGATTTTGCCGCCATCGCCATTCAAAACGTGCGGCTTTACCGCAGCGTCGAGGAATACAGCCGCACGTTGGAACAAAAAGTGGAGCAGCGCACGGCCGAATTGGCCGCCGCCACCCAAAAAGCTGAAGAAGCTCGCGCCGCCGCCGAAGCGGCCAATCGGGCCAAAAGTGACTTTTTGGCCGTCATGAGCCACGAAATCCGCACGCCGATGAACGGCGTCATTGGCATGACCACGCTGCTGCAAGAGACGCCCCTCACGCCCGAACAGCGCGAATTCACCGTTACCATCCAGCAAAGCGGCGAAGCGCTGCTGGCGATCATCAACGACATTCTGGACTTTTCCAAGATTGAGGCGGGGAAGATGGAATTGGAGGCACGGCCGTTTGACCTGCGCGAATGTGTGGATGATACCCTGAACATCGTGGCTGTGACCGCTGGACAAAAAAATCTGGAACTCGCCTGCCACGTAGATGGCAGCGTGCCGCACACCATCATCGGCGACAGCGCCCGTTTGCGCCAGATATTGCTCAATTTGCTCAACAACGCCATCAAATTCACCGACCACGGCGAAGTTGTGGTGCGCGTTACCGCGCCCGCCAACAAAAACGATCATTACATGTTGCAGTTTGCCGTGCAAGATACGGGCATCGGCATTGCCCCGGAGCGGCTGGACCGGCTGTTCCAGGCGTTTAGTCAGGGCGACGTTTCCACTACCCGCCGGTATGGCGGCACCGGCCTGGGGTTGGTTATCAGCCAGCGCCTTTGTGAACTGATGGGCGGCGCTATTTCCGTCAACAGCAACATAGGCAAAGGCACCACGTTTACCTTCACCATTACGACCCGCACGGCCGTTACGCCCATTCCCCCTTATCTTCAGGCCGGGCAACCGCAACTTGCCGGCAAACGCGCTTTGCTGGTAGACGTGGACAACGCCGGTGGCCGCGCCCTGGCCTTCCAGCTTAAAAAATGGAACATGCAGATTACGCGCACCAGTTCGCCCATGGATGCGCTGTCTTTGCTGAGGCAACAGCAAGATTTTGCCGTAGCGCTGGTGGCGTTGGCGCTGCCCGGCATTGATGGCCTCGGTCTGGCGCAGCGCGTGCAGGAAGAATTGGGCGCGCAGGCGCCGCCGCTCATTTTGTTATACCCGGCCGGGCGCGCCCGCCCATTCGCCAACGACGACACGTTTGCCGCCAAACTCTCCAGGCCGGTGAATAACCGGCAGTTGCATAAAATACTCACGGAATTATTTACGGGTAATTTGTCGGCGGCGCAACGGCCGTCTACCCAAAGTGATACGCTTTTCGACCCGGACTTGGCGCAACGCCATCCTTTACGCATTTTGCTGGCCGAAGATACGCCCACCAATCAGAAGCTGATGCTAACTATCTTGAGACGCCTGGGATTTGCCCCCGACCTGGCCGAAACCGGCCTGCAAGTGATGGCCCGGCTGCGGCAGCAGACTTATGATCTGATCTTGATGGACATTCAGATGCCGGAGATGGACGGGCTGGCCGCCACGCGCCATATCCGGCAGCGGCTGCAAGGCAAACGTCAGCCGCAAATTGTGGCGATGACCGCCAATGTCACAGCCGAGGAACAGGCCGCCTGTCTGGCCGCCGGCATGAATAATTATCTGAGCAAGCCTGTGCAATTGGAGGCGTTGGTGGACGTGTTGACGAATTGTCCACCCCTGTCGGACGACACGGCCGTTGCCGACCGGGAACCTGTTGGCGAAACGGCCGTGCTGAATCCCCACGGCCTGGCTAATCTGATGAAATCCATCGGCGGCGATCCGCGTTTTCTGGTCGAGTTAATCGAAGTGTATCTGCACGACGCGCCTGTCTTGATTGCCAGGATTCGCCAGGCCGCAACGCATGGCGATGCCCCTGGCGTACGCCTGGCTGCCCACAGCCTGAAAGCGAACAGCGCCGAGTTTGGCGCAACCCAACTGGCCAATTTATGCCAGGAATTGGAAAGTATGGCAAAATCAGGTTATCTTGATGAAAACACAAATCGCTTGATCGAAAAAATCGAAGCTGCTTACAAACCGGTGTCAGCCGCTGTAGAAGCGCTAAGAACCGATCAGCAACCCTAATTTCCAGACAAGCAAGACGCCACATGACATCTGAAAAGTTAAGGGGACGTATCCTCATCGTTGACGACAATCGGCTGAATCGGCTGAAATTGACTCACGTCTTACAGCAGCAAGGCCACAACACGGCTGAAGCCGTAAACGGCCGTGAAGCCCTGGATATTCTGCAAAACGGCCGTTTCGACCTGATGCTGCTAGACATTGTGATGCCGGAGGTGAACGGCTTCCAGGTCCTAGAACAAATACGACAAGACAATCACGTCATGAATATGCCGGTCATCGTCATCTCCGCCCAAGACGAAATAGACAACGCCGCTCGCTGCATTGAATTAGGCGCCGAAGACTACCTGACCAAACCCTTCAACGCAACCCTGCTAGACGCTCGCATCCACGCCGCCCTGGAAAAAAAACGGCTGCGCGACCAGGAGCACGCCTACCTTCAGCAGTTACAAATCGAACGCCAGCGCTTGCAAGAATACACAGCAGAATTGCAAGCCCGTAACGAAGAACTAGACGCCTTCGCCCACACCGTCGCCCATGATCTAAAAAACCCCCTGGCAGCCATCATCGGGTATGTTGAACTGGTGCAGAAATATTATTGCAGCGACATGGATGCCCGTGGCCTCAAAAACCTGGACCGCATCATGCAAGCCGGCACCAAGATGAACTACATCATCGAAGAGCTGCTTTTATTGGCCGGCATCCGCCAGCAGCAAGTGACCATCGGCCCGCTAGACATGAATAAAATTGTCGGCGAGACGCAAAAACGTCTGGCTTATCTTATCGAAATGAACAAAGCGGAAATCATTTGTCCGGAACAATGGCCTGTGGCGGTTGGTTATGCGCCCTGGGTCGAAGAAGTATGGGCCAATTATATTAGCAACGGCATCAAATATGGCGGGCGTCCCCCACGCTTAGAATTGGGCACAACCATTCAATCGGATAACATGATTTGCTTTTGGGTTCGAGATAACGGAGTAGGACTCTCTACGCACGACCTCAGGCAGGTGTTCAACCCATTTGAACGCTTAAGGCCGCAGAAAATTGAAGGCCATGGCCTGGGTCTTTCTATCGTCCAGCGAATTGTGCAAAAATTAGGCGGCAGCGTAAGCGTCGAAAGTGAAATCGGTGCGGGGAGTGTGTTTCGTTTTACGCTGCCACACGTTGTGGAACATCAGGCCGCGCTGCTTCAACCTGATTAGCACCCGTATTCCGAAGCCCGTAAACCGTTTTCCGATGGCGCTCACCTGAGGTGGCCCCCTACGGATTACTGAATACGGATTACGGGAAACGAGAGCCAGAGACATCAGACGGCTCCAACCTCTGGAAGTCGTTGCCCAGTAAAATCCACGACATTTCCCACAACAACAACCCCACGGAAGGTATTATGCTAACACGCCGCTTAAACCGGCTCTCTTTGTCCCCCATGGAACTTGGTTCCCTGTTTTACTGGTTTTACTGGAGCTTCATCGCCATTTATGATCCATTTCTTAACGTTTATTTGTCTGAGGAGCGCGGGCTTAGCGGCCTGGAAGTAGGCGTCCTGGCTGTATTCAACCCCCTCTCTGCCCTCATCCTGGGGCCGTTTCTCTCGGCGTTGGCCGACCGGCGTGGCTGGCGTTTGCGTATGCTGCAAGTAGCCCTGATTGGCTGGATTGTAGCGCTGCTGCTGCTGCGTTGGCCGCAGACCTTTTTTGGGTTTTTCCCGGTCATGGCGCTGCTGGCGATTTTTCGCAGTCCCACCAGCCCCATTGGCGATGGTCTGGTCGCCGAAATGGCGGTGACGCATCGTCTGAGTTATGGGGGGATGCGGTTGTGGGGGTCGTTGGGTTTTGCCATCGCTTCCATCGCAAGTGGGCTGGTTTGGCAGCGGACCGGTTATGCGCCGATGTTTTTTATGGCAGCGTTAACGGCCGTTCCCTGTGTCCTCCTCATTGGCCGAATGGAAGAAAAGTCTGTTCACGGCCGTCAACCATCCGGTTCCGCCTGGCGCTTGCTGCAAGACCCCGGCCTCCTCACCCTGTTCACCATCGCCTTCCTGGCCGGCGTTTCACTCATTTCCACCTTCATCTTTGGCGGCATTTTTATGGCCGAGTTGGGCGGCGCACGCAGCTACGTGGGCCTGATGTTCGGCCTGTCTGCCCTGGCCGAAGTGCCCATCATGCTCGCCAGCGACAAAATTATGCGCCGCCTGACCGCCCCCATGACCATGCTGCTGACGTTGATCATCATTGGCGTTTCTGTGTATGGCTATGCCCTGTCGCAAACTCCCGTGATGCTGCTGCTGGCTTCCACACTTAAGGGCGTGGGGTATGGCCTGTATTTCGTTACCAGCGTTCACCTCATCAATCAACGCACCCCCGACGCCTGGAAATCCACCGCCCAGGCCATCATGGCTGCCTGTCTGGTTGGGCTGGCGCCTTTGTTCAGCAGCGCCCTCAGCGGCTACATCCTCGACGAATGGGGCGGTCAGGTGATGTTTGCCGGCACGGCGACCTTCACGCTTGCCGCCATCGCCCTGATGCTTTTTGCCCTGGCGCGTGGCTGGCTGGAACCGAAGGAGATGGAAAATTAAAGATCAGAGATTGAAGATTGAAACGTTTCCAATCTTCAATCTCTGATCTTTTTGGCCTTTCGTTGCCAAACAAGCAGATCATCAGTTACTATTGCGACATTAGATAATTATCGAATCCATTTGGAGGAATAAATGCCCACAAAAATCAAATATTTATCAGCCGAGGATTTGTATCGCTTTCAATTAATCACCGATGCTCGCATAGCGCCCGACGGCCGTTCCGTCATCACGGCCGTGCAGCGCATAGACCCCAAAACCGAGAAAAAGTACAGCAATTTGTGGCTGGTCCCCACCGGGCCGGGCCGCCCGCAGCAATTCACCTACGGCGACCAGGTGGATACCATGCCCCGCTGGTCGCCTGACGGCCGTACCATCGCCTTCCTGTCCAACCGTAAAGATGAAAAGCAGATGCAGGTGTACCTGATTCCGGTGAATGGCGGCGAAGCACGGCCGTTAACCAGCCTGAAAGGCCAGGTGGGCAGCATGGATTGGTCGCCAGACGGCCGTCGCCTGCTGTGTATGTTCCGCAAACCAGACAAAGACGCCCTGGAACGCGAAACTGACGAACAAAAGAAAAAGCTGGGCATCGTCGCCCGCCACGTCACCAGCCGCACGTTCTTCAAGCTGGATGGCGAAGGCTACCTGCCCGACGAACGCTGGCACATCTGGGTGATTGACGCCCAGAACGGCAAAGCCACCCAACTGACCGACAGCGAGTTGTACGATGAAGTGAACCCGGTCTGGTCGCCAGACGGCCGTTTCATCGCCTTCACCTCCAACCGCCAGCCCAACCCCGACCAAACGCCCGACCGGGAAGATTTATACGTCATGCCCGCCGAGGGCGGCGAGATGCGGCTGATCCCCACCCCGGCCGGTCCCATTGGCGCGCTGGCCTATTCGCCGGACGGCCGTACCCTGGCTTACCTGGGCGTGGATGGCGAAGGCCAATGGTGGCGCAACCTCAGCGTCTGGGTTGTGCCCGCCGATGGCCGCGCCCCGGCGCGCAACCTCACGGCGTCCAGCGACCTGCACTGCGTAGACGTGACCAGCGGCGATCTGGCCGGCGGCGTGCAAATGCCACCCACCTGGGCCAACGACGGCCAATCACTCTTCTTCCAGGCGTCGCGCCACGGCGACACCGCCCTCTACCGCGCCACGATGGCCGACGAACCGGCCATCGAGCGCCTGCTGCCAGAAGCCGGCCAGGTTGGCCTTTACACCTGGGACGCCGCCCAACAGAAGATGGCCTACGTGCTGAATACGATGACCCGGCCGGGTGAATTGGTTGTATGGGATGCGGGTAACGGCCGGTCCCGCCAGCTCACCCACCTCAACGATGCCTGGCTCAAACGCCTGAATCTGGGCCAGATTGAAGAAGTCTGGTTCAAAGCCCACGATGGCTACGATTTGCAGGGCTGGATATTGTTTCCGCCCGATTTTGACCCGGCGCAAACCTACCCATCCATTTTGCAAATTCATGGCGGGCCGCAGGTGCAGTACGGCAACGCCTTCATGCACGAATTTTTCTTCCTGGCGGCGCATGGCTACGTGGTTTATTTCAGCAATCCGCGCGGCGGGCAGGGGTATGGTGAAGCGCACAGCAAAGCCATCTGGCACAATTGGGGCACTGTGGATTATGAGGACGTGATGGCCTGGGCCGACTATATGGCCCAGCAGCCCTACATAGACGCTGCCCGCATGGGCGTTACCGGCGGCAGCTACGGCGGCTACATGACGACGATGATCATCGGGCGGACGCAGCGGTTTAAAGCGGCCGTTACCCAGCGCAGCGTCAACAACCTGGTGAGCATGTGGGGTTCCAGCGACTTCAACTGGGCATTCCAGCAGACCATCGGCCAGAACAAGCCGCCTTTTGATAACCTGGAACATTACTGGCAGCAATCACCGATGAAATACATCGGCAATGCCCAAACGCCCACGCTGGTCATCCACAGTCAGGCCGATTACCGGGTGGCCCAGGAGCAAGGCGAGCAGGCATTTGTGGCCCTGAAACGGCTGGGCGTAGACACCGAACTGGTACTCTTCCCCGACGAACCGCACGGCCTCTCGCGCACCGGCCGCACCGACCGGCGCATCGTGCGCCTGAACCACATCTTGCGCTGGTTTGAGAAGTATTTGCAGTAGCGGCTGGCGAGAAAAGATTGAAGACTGAAGATTGGTGTACGCCAAATCTTCAATCTTCAATCTTTTTGTTGTGCGGTTTCCCCGGCACAATCGGCGAACGATCAGACGCCCACATGGCATACGGAGCCATCACCAGGGCAGCCAACTTGAGCAGCACTGTGTCGTAATTCACCCGCCAGCCGACAAAATCCCGCCACGCCTGATCCAGGTCCGCCACGATGGGCACGCCCTGCCCGGCCAGTTCCCGCACCACCGCGTCAAACTCATCCCGGCTGATGCTAATCGGGTCGGTGGCCGCGGGGTGAGGATCAAACGTCAGGTCAAAAAAGGCGGCGATGTCTTGCAGCGCCAGATAGCCACTGCGGATGCAAAACGCGGCCCGCGGATCTTGCGGCAGGTTGACAGTAGACAACATCAGGGAAGCCGAATCCAACACCGTGCCAGCGGCCGTAATCCAGGACAGATTGTGCTGTGGTGAGCGAAAAAAGGTAAGCGGAGCCAGAGACGTATGGCTTTCGCGGACTTCGGCGAACCAGGTTTGCCAGTTCGTCCATACATCACCCAGGGCAGCGAGTTGATGGGTGCGATAAGAGCGGCTAATAAATTCCAAAGCGGATGGAGGTGCGCCGGCGCGGGCTTCCAGGAGGGTAACGGCCGTTTCCCGCTTAGAAAACGCCCCATAAATTGTCGGCAGGTAGGCAATCAACAACGCCACCAAAATCAGGCCAATCATCGCCTCCGAAAACTCCAACAGTTTATGGCCCAACGAATCGCCGGCCACGTTGCCTAACGTCAACAGCGAAGAACCGCTCAAGCGCAACTCCATGCCAAATGGCTGTGGGTCCAGCGCCCAAAACAAGAACATATACCCCACCAGGATCAACGTCAGCAAAACCACCGGCATAATCAGCAGCGTCAGCGGCGCAAACAACGCCATGATCGCATCCTGCTCCTCATAGGTGCGCGCTTTCCTGGCCCGCGCCTGGAAAAAATAGCCAACCACAATAAAGACCACCCGCGTCAACCAGACGTTGATGGCTCGCGGCAAGACAAACGATTGAATGGCGGAAATCAGCGTGCCAATCACAATAAACAGGCCGACGCCCAACGCCCCCAGGCGCATAAGCCCCATTCCCACATCCATGCCCATTTCCATCACATCCATGACCACCTCACAACAGTCCATGTCTCCCGCCCGTCAGGCAAAAGCCGGCGCGATGGCTCCGCGCTTGTGAATGACGTAGCTTTCCGTTAGAATGGCTTTACCCCGACTCCACAGTTTATCTGCGGGATTCACCTGGTACAACTTAAAATCAGGAGGTTCTTATGCTCGTCGTTATCAGTGATTTGCACTTTGTAGATGCAACCGCCGGAGAACATAATTTGCCGGTCGGCGCTTTTAAAAAAGTGTTTCTGTCTAACATCATCTCGCTGGCCAAAAAGAACAAAGCCACAGAGGTGAAATTGTTGCTGTTGGGTGACATACCAGACCTGATTCGCTCAGAACAGTGGTTTTTAGAAAAGGAAGAAGATCGGCCGTGGGGGGCCAACGGATTACGCGATATTCCTAATCCGCGCCTGGGCAGCCGCACCGAGCGGCGCTGCCTGGACATTTTGGGCCGGTTTCCGGCCTCCGGCAAGCTGGCTGACGTGCCGGAAAACACCATTTTGCACCAAAATTGGGATACTTTTGAGTTCTTTCGTAATTTCCAGAAGACCATTCAGGATGAATTAGGGCGCGAGTTGCCGGTGCAAATTATTTACGTAGTCGGCAACCACGACCGTCTGATCAACCTGTATCCGTCCTTGCGGGATGAGCTGCGGACGATGTTGGGGCTGACAGTGAACACGGACACGGTGCAGGTATTGGATGGCATGGAGTGGTGGTATCCTTACGAATTCCAGGATGACGCCTATGGCGTATTTACCCGGCACGGCAATCAGTTTGACCCGTATAATTATAATGGTGGGCTGGCGTATACCCGTGAAGATCATTTGCAGGTGCCCATTGGCGATGTGATTGCCACCGAGTTTGCCGTGAATTTGCCCCGCACGCTGCGGGAACTGCAAGGGGACTACCCGGAGGTGAGCGACGAACTGGTGGCGGCTTTGCAAGACATTGACAATGTACGGCCGTTAGGCCGCATGATGGAGTGGCTCTATTCCAAAATGAGGCTGGTCAATGACCCGACAATATTGGAAGCGCTAGACAAAACGCTGGACAAAGTTGTCAATCATCTCTTCGACCTGGAATTTGTGCAGAACTGGCGCAATCCGAACACCCACGTAGACGAACTGCTGCGCCTGGTCAGCCGCACGCCTTTCAACGATGTCATCGAAACACTCACCAAAATCACCGACGCCAACAAGCTCATACGGCTGCTGCTGCCTACCATTGAACGGCTAAGCAATGAAAGCGGGCTGGACAACCACACACGCGGCGCATTTAACGAAAGCGGCTGGCGTCAGCCGGACAGCGAAACGCGCTATGTGTTGTATGGGCACACCCACATGCCGGTGCTGCGCATGTTAGACGTGGTAAACGGCCGTGAAGTCATCTACCTCAATACCGGCACCTGGCGCGGCCGTTTTTACCGCACCATAGCTCTGGACAAGGTCGCCGATTTTATCGGTCTGCAACAGCTTACGTACATGGTCTTCTACAACGCCGAAGAAGATAACAAAGAGAAAGAACTGGGAGCCATCGGTTTTGAGAGCTGGACCGGCAACCAGAAAAAGAATTACCAAAAAGACGCGGCCAAAGACGCCGCTTTTGTAACCCCCAAAGGGCAGCCGGACGCCTGACGGATAGCACAGAAGGTTTGAACTTGGGTAACGGCCGTTTCCGGGTTGGAAACGGCCGTTTTCTTTTCCCACGCTAAGCGCCGCTACACATGACGTTTGTCACTATGCAATTCCCACATTTCTGCCATACTCCCGCCATATCACTCGACCAATCGCCCAGGCGACCCATCGCCAGACGACCAATCGCTAAAGGAAAAGAAATGGATACCCAACACTTAGCCGTCGCTCTTCGTCAAAGTGTGCAAACCTACGCCGCCGAACCGGCCATGCGCTACCAACAGGCGGGCCAGTGGCAAACCATCAGCTATCAGACCATGGGCCAGAGCATCAACACCGTCGCCCGCGCCTTGCTGGCCCTGAACGTACAGCCCGGCGACCGCATCGGCATCTTCGCCGAAAACCGGCCAGAATGGGCCTTAGCCGACGCGGGCATTCTCAGCGTGGGCGGCGTCTCCGTGCCCATTTACGCCACCAACACCAAACACCAGGCCGCCTACATCATCAACGAAACCGTCATGACCATTCTGTTCGTCGGCAGCCAGGAGCATTACGACAAAATCCAGGCCATCATCGAGCGTTCGCCCACTTTGCAAACCATCGTCGCCTTCGATGAGACCACCCAACTGCAAGGCACGCATTCGCTCCACTTCAGCCAATTCCTCCAACGAGGCGCAGACCAATCCCTGAACGCCATGATAGAGACCCGGCTGGCCGCTGCCTCTGCCCAAGACCTGGCAACGATCATTTACACCTCCGGCACAACCGGCGAACCCAAAGGCGTCATGCTCACCCACGCCAACATCTACCACCAGTTCAAAGCGATGGAGGGACAGTTCAGCGTCGGCCCTGGCGACCGTTCGTTGTGCTTTTTGCCGCTGACCCACGTCTACGAACGTTCGTGGTCTTTCTACGTCTTTAAGTGTGGAGCCGCCAATTATTATCTGGCAAATCCCAAGGCAGTAATCGAGACGATGCAAGAAATGCGTCCCACCGTCATGGTCAGCGTGCCGCGCCTGTACGAGAAAATCTATGCCGCCGCCCACGCCGGTCTGGAACAGGGATCAGCCATCAAGCAGACGATGTTTCATTGGGCCATTGGCGTGGGCAGCGCCTATCAGTACCGCCGCAAAGAAAACCGGTCGGTTGGTTTCTGGCTCAACTGGCAGCACAATCTGGCGCATCGCCTGGTCCTGAGCAAAATTCAGGACGTGGTGGGCGGCCCGAAAAATTTCTTCTCGGCCGGGGGCGCGCCGCTGGCGCGAGAGATTGAAGAATTTTTCTTTGCCGCCGGTTTGCTGGTTTGCGAAGGCTACGGCCTGACGGAAACGTCGCCGATGGTGACGTTTAACACGCCAAAAGCGTTCAAATTTGGCACAGGCGGCCGTCCCATCCCTGACTGCCAGATAAAATTTGGCCCGGATGGCGAAATTTTGGTGAAAAGCCCCAGCCTGACACAGGGCTATTACAACAAGCCGGAAGACACGGCCGTAGCCTTTGTGGATGGCTGGTTCCGCACGGGCGACGTGGGAGAATTTGACGACGAGGGATTTTTGCGCATCACCGACCGCATCAAGGACCTGATTATTACATCGGGTGGGAAAAATATTGCGCCACAGCGGATTGAAACGGCCGTTGCCAAAGACCACTACATCGAACAATTCATCGCTATTGGCGACCGGCGCAAATTTATCAGCGCCCTGGTTGTGCCCAACTTCGCCGCTTTAGAGCAGTACGCTCAGGCGCAGGGGATAACGTTTACGGCCGTTGCCGATCTGGTACAACATCCGGCCGTCGTCGCTTTTTACCGCGAACGCATCGAGGCGGCCTCACAAGAACTGGCAAACTATGAACGGGTAAAAGCCTTCACGCTGCTGCCCGCTCCCTTCACCCAGGAAACTGGGGAACTGACGCCCACGCAAAAAATCAAACGCAAAGTCGTCGCGGAAAAATACGCGGCGCTCATTGAGGGCATGTATCCGGCCGATTGAGGCTGTATTCCGTAAACCGTATTCCGTAAACCGTATACGGAACACGGAATACGGAATACGGAACACGGAATACGACCACTACAACGTGCCCAACAAAAATTCCAGCGGGATGTGTACCCGCTCGCGCCAGGAACGTTCGGAATGTTCTGCGCCGGGGAATTTGCGCGTCAGCCAATCCTGACCGTGTGTATACCCGGCCGCGGCCATGATAGTGTCGGCTTTCTGTTGGTAGGGTTCATACAACGCATCCAGCGTTCCCGTGCCAAAGTCGAAGTAAATTTTGTGCCGGCCAGGCGGCGGCAGCATATCGGCCAGGGCGTCTATGACCAGTCCGTCACCTATCGGCCAATGGGTGGAAACGCAGCCGGCCCCGGCAAACAGGTCTGGGTATTCACACAGCGCATACAGGGAGATGAGGCCGCCCATGCTAGACCCCATGATGGTGGTGGTTTCCCGTTGTGGTTGGGTCCGAAAATTCGCGTCAATAAAGAGTTTAAGTTCGCCGGTGAGAAAACGCAGGTAGGCGTCGCTCAAGGGGCCATCGGCAAAATCGCTGCCTAGCGCGGCGAGTTGTTGTAGACCGGCGGGGGTGGTGAACGGCCGTTCCGGTAAATATTCGCGCACGCGCAGCGCTGTACACCAGACCCCCACGACGATAGTCGGCGGCACGATTCCGGCCTCTATCAATTGTTCCAGCGCTTCATCTACGCCCCAATCCACCTGAAGCGTGGAGGTTGTTGGATCAAACAAGTTTTGCCCATCGTGCATGTATAACACCGGATACCGTTGTTCCGTCTGGGTTTCGTAACCAGGCGGCAGCCACACGTCTACCTGACGCGGCAACACGTAATCAGAAGGAAAACCAGGATAATGAACCATCATATCAAGACGCCTCCTCAAATCGCTACTGCCGAAGATGATAGACTCACATTTTCTCCCCGGCAGGAATGTCAATGGATGCCACAACAAAGTATATAATCTCTCGCATTATAGTGGATTTTAGAATTGCTGCTTTCTCGGACGCACAAATTGTCAAATCGGCCGGCTTCGGCTAAATTTCAGGCAAACGTGCAAAAGCAACTTGAAAACTGTTGAATACGAGAATGGAGATAAACGATGGCAGAGTGGACCAAACGCAAACGCTTAGAAGCGGTGATCGCCGGTGAACGACCCGACCGCGTGCCTGTAGCTCTGTGGCGGCACTGGCCCGGCGACGACCAACAGGCCCACACCCTGGCCGCCGCCCACCTGAAATGGCAGCAAGACTACGATTGGGACCTGATCAAGGTTGGGCCATCCAGCACCTATTCGGTGGATGATTGGGGCGTAGAAACCAGGTGGGTCGGCCACATTGAAGGCACACGCGAATATGTGCGCCGGGTGGTCACTTCGCCGGACGATTGGAGATACCTGCTGCCTCTGGAGCCAAACGAAGGCATGTTGGCGACACAAATCGAGGCGCTGCGCCTGATTGGCGAAGGCGTGGGCGGTTCCGTGCCCTACATCGCCACCATCTTTTCGCCGCTGTCGCAGGCCAAACATCTGGCCAGCGATCCGGTGATGTTGAGCCACATGCGCAGCCACCCGGAAGCCTTTCACCAGGGATTGGAAACCATCACCGAAAGCACGCTGCGCTTCATTGAAGCGGCCAAAACCGCCGGCATCGCCGGCATCTTTCTGGCGGTGCAGCACGCCCGTTACCCACTGCTCAGCCGGACAGAGTTTCAGGAGTTTGGCCGGGCTTATGATTGGCGCATTTTTAACGGCCGTCAACGACCTCTGGTGCAACATGGTCCATCTGCACGGCTCCGACGTGATGTTTGATCTGGTGGCCGATTACCCGGCGCAGTTCCTCAACTGGCACGAC
>CALFEW010000344.1 GCA_937958365.1 uncultured Chloroflexota bacterium
TTCATTTATTCCAGGAACATCGTCACTTTGATGAAGTCAATGCTGAACACCGGCCGCAGCACGATGGTCACGCGGGCGATGCCCTGCCGCTCTTCCTCCCGCGTGGCCGATACGTCCAGGTCGTAGCTGATGAGCATTTCGTCCTCCACCATCTCGGCCAGGAAGCTGTTGATGGTGGCGCGCATCGCCCCGCGCACCCGTGTATTGTTCAGCAGGCCGATGTAAGGATCGGCGGCCGAACGCACGCCGTATTTGGCGTAATCCACGATGCGGCGGGTGGTAATCTGATGCCAGGCGGTGTTGGTGGACGTGGTGATGCCTTTCACAACTTTGAAGCCCAGCTTGTCTTGCAGCGCCAACACGCGGTTTTGCACAAGTTGGGTCAGTTCGGCGTTGGTGTATTTCTCCTGCAAGTCAATGACCGGCAGCGGTTTGTTGGTCAGGCTGACGTGGGGCGAGTAACTCGCCATCAAGCCGGCGATAGCGGCGGCGGCATAGGCGCCGGGCAGCTCCACCCGGTTGCCGGTGGCCGCGTCGGTGGCCCAAATGCCGGGGGCGACGAAGACGATGCGGTCGCTGTTCAGGTCGTGGCCGCGCAGGGCGTCCAGGGTGTCATTCAGGGCGCTGCCGACGACGCCGATGCGTTCGCGCTTGTTCAGGTCCGACGAGGCGGTGGTGACGTGGGCGGTCAGGTCTGCGCCGATGTCCGTGTGGCTTTGCCCGGCGGCGACCATGATGTGCGCCGGTTCGTTGATTAGTTCGTCCAGCCCGGCTTTGTAGTCGGCGGCGGAAACGACAGCGCCATTGTCGCCGCGGGTGTTGCTGCCGGTTCCGAAGAACTGGAAGTCCAGGGCGCTGGCGAAGGTGGTGGGCAGTTCGGCCGCATTGGCATCCGGGGTGGCGCTGACCAGGGTCGAATTGGCGTTGATGTCACCGGTCAAATCGTTGCCGTTGGCGATGATATAGACCTCTTCTTGCTGGCCGTAGCGTAACGTGACTTTGGCGCTGGCGCTCTGGTTGACGACGTAGCTGGCTGTTACCCTGTCGGCGGCGGCCGGTTCTTCGCCAGCGGCGAAGGTGAGCGCACCGGTGTTGATGTCTATGAGGATTTGGCCGGGGCCGGCCGTGCCGGTGTAGACCAGATTCATAATGCGGGTGCGTTGGTCGGCGTCTATGAAGTGGGTGATGCGGTTGCGGGCGCTTTGCACGACCGGGGTGTAACTGAGGCTGATGGCCGCGCCGCCATTGTGCTGTTCGTTGCTGACAAAGCTGTGGGCGGCGGCGGCGGTGACGTTGACTTCAAGGGTGTTGCCCCACTCACCAGCGGACAGCGCCAACAACTGGAGACAGTCGCCGGTGGCGGAAGCCAACATGAAGGTGGCTTTGCCGTCATCTGGGTTTGTGTCTACGTCGAGGCTGGAAATGCGCACGGCCAGAACGGTGGTGGCCCCGTGGGTAAAGGCTTGCTCCAGGGCGCGAACGAGGGTTAGTTCGTCTGACGCGCCATCAATCCAGGCATCATAATCGCCGAAGACTTCGCGGGCTTCGGTGTAGCTGCTGAGGATGACTGGGTAGTTGATGGGGCCTTTTCCGGCTGTACCGGCCATGCCGACGTTGTTCACCGACACGCGACCGGGCACGATGAGACCTTCGGGCCGTACTTCAATGTAGGTTCCTGGTAAGATCATTTCGGACATATGGGTCCTCCTTTGGGAGTTCGTTGTTAGTTGATAGTTAGGTGGTGGGTTGACCGGTTGGCAAACGCCGAACCATCGAACTAACGAACTTAAACTACACGGATATATAAAACGGCCGTCTCATCAAAGTGGGCGTCGGTGCTGCCGGGTTGATAAACAAGTTGCAGGTGTTCGCTCTCGTCGGGTAAGACGATGGGCGTGGTTAGTTCGAGGAAGCGGGCGTCGTAGTTGTCGGGAATGGCGTCTTCGTCCCAATCGCCCAGGGTGATGGGGTCGCCGGTGAGGGTGAAGGCGGCGAGAAAATCGCTGAATGTGGCGAAGGTGAGTTGGGCATGGCGGTTGGGTGTGGTGGGATGGGTAACGGCCGTTACCCACTGTCCCAAATCGGCAAAATCGGTTGGCGCGCCGGTTGCGCCGTCGAAGGTGCGCCGCAGCATCACGGGGCCAGAGGGGAATGCGCCGGGTATAAAACTGAGGGCACTGAAGCGGCTGACCGTCTGACGGCCGCGCAAATCCAGCATAGGGGTGGTGAAATCGTCCCAGCGGGCCATTGCGTCGGTGATAACGGCCGTTTCCCGCTGCGGCGAGTTCGGTTCTTCCGGGTCGGTGTGGATGGGGATGCGGGCGATGAGGCTTTGCGCGCCATCGGCGTCGGTGTAGCGGAATTCGTAGAGCAGGTCGTAATCGGCCGTGCGCCGCCAGATGTCCAGCGAGGGGATGTGTTCGGCCAGCGTGGAACCGGCGGCGACAAAGCGCAGAAAGCCAGCAATCCACAGGTCGTTTTTAGCGGTGAGCAAACGGCCGTGCAGATCATCAATCGCCAGGTCCACATCGTTGGGCGTGGTTGCCCATAGTTGGAAGCGGGCGCTGGCCTGCAAACGGCCGCCTTTCAGGACCAGGCTGAACTGGTTCAACAATTCCTGGCCGATATAATTTCCTAAACCGGCCGGTTTTTCTTCTACTTTGATGATGGAGACGTTGGGCGCGGGCAGGCCAATGCCGCTGGGCGGCAGGTAAATCGCCAGGGCCGCACGCAGGGCAGTCAACACGTCGGTGGGGGATGGGGCGTTGTGGGGGATGGGC
>CALFEW010000345.1 GCA_937958365.1 uncultured Chloroflexota bacterium
AGGATACCGCGGCTACAAATTGTAAAGGACATATCATCTGAACTGAACCATGCCCGTTTTTCCTGAAAGAGAAGGTGTGATGTCCCTTAAACATGCCATTCTGGGTTTTTTATCTTTTGCGCCGGGGCCGTTATCGGGTTATGACCTGAAGAAAGCCTTTGACAACTCGGTGCGACATTTCTGGCCGGCAAATCAGAGCCAGATTTACCGCACGCTGGCCGTTTTGGTCGAGGAAGGGCTGGTTGAGGTGGACGTGGTTGAACGCGATGAGCGGCTGGATATGAAGCTGTACCACATCATCGAAAACGGCCGTGTTGAACTTCATCGCTGGTTATCTACGCCGCTGCCGCCGCAAGATTATCGGGAACCCTTGCTGATTCAACTGTTTTTTGGCGGTCACCTAACCGATGACGAACTGCTTGGCCTTTTGCAAAGTGAGGCGCAGGCCGTTGAAGAACGGCTGGCCGTTTATGCCGAGATTTATACCGGCGCCGTGAACAGGCTCGCCCAGGCCAATGATCCTCGGGCCTTGTTTTTGGGTTTGCTGACGATGGAATTTGGCATCGTCAGTAATCAGGCCGGGCTGGATTGGCTGCGGTCTGTCATTGCCCGGCTGCAAGCCGGCGATTATTCCCCGGCGGATCTGGCAACGTTATTAGGAGACGTATAACCCATCATGTCTAACACGACCCGCAATCTGGTTATTTTTACGGCCGTTTCCCTCAGCGCCGGTTTCATTGGCATTGCTGTAGACCGGCTGAACCCACCGACCAACCCGGCGCAAGGGCTGGGGGCATTGATCTGGCTGGCGTCGCCGCTGCTCACCGGCTTGTTTTTGCGCGCTTTTGGCGGCGATGGCTGGCGCGATTTTGGGCTAAAACCCAACCTGAAACATGGCTGGCGCTGGTATCTGGTTGCCCTGCTAATTGTTCCGCTTGTCACTCTGGTGATCCTGATTTTGGGGTTTATCGTGGGCGCGACTGATTTGTCTGGGCTGGCTGCTCAGGGATTGGGAACGTTTCTTGGCGCGGCGGGCGTCACGTTTGTTGGCGTGATGGTGAAGAACATTTTTGAAGAATTTGCCTGGCGTGGCTACCTGACGCCGCGCTTCGACTCGCTGCGACTGCATCCTCTGACCAACGCCACGCTGACGGGTTTTATCTGGGCAGGCTGGCATATTCCCTATTATTTGTATTACCTGGACCGGGAGACGCTGACGGCGCACACGCCCTTAAACCTGTCGGTTTTTATTTTGCTCTCCTTTCTGGTGCTGCCGTTTCACGCGCTGGCGTATGGCGAACTGCGGCTCATCAGTGGGTCGGTGTGGCCTTCCTGGCTGCTGCACAACGTCGCCAACGCCATCAGCCTGACTCTGGTATCCGGTGGATTTATGGTTTTGCCGCGCAGCTTTGCCGGTGTTTTGTTTTCGCCGGGAACCGAAGGCATCTTCTCTTCGCTGCTGATGGGGGTGGTTGGCGTTGTGTTGTACCGCCACCGTCAGAAGCAATCACAAACGGCGGCGCAGCCCGCGTTGCGGAGCATCGCCTAGTACTCGTATTCGGTATTCCGTATTCGGTATTCCGTGAGGTACTACCTCTGGCAAACTCCACGGAATACGGAATACGGAATACGGTATACGGACTTCGGAATGCCTATTCCGTCTTAAACAGCACTTCCACCAGTGGGCTGCCCTGTACCAACTCCTCTACGGAGCTGACCTGGCGCTGATACCAGGCCATCTCTGGCGCGGCGAGAATCTGTCGCCGCTCGGCTTGATTGGTGATGGGGCGGGCCTGCGCCGGTAAATCGGCCTGGACTGATTGTTTGAGGTGGAAGATGAAGTGGGGGTTTTGCAAGAGGTTGGCGTACCAGTCGCGTGTTCCTGGCGTGCCGGTGATGTAGGTACGGCCGTTTACCTGCCGAAACCAGATTTCCATGCGCCGGGGTCGGCCGCTCTTACGCCCGATGGTCGTGATGTCTATCGTGTCATCGCTTTGCAGCGCCTGAATGATGTGCGCATCTAACATCGCTTTCGCTCCTTTTGGTGGGCGCTGCCCATCACCACAGCCCCATCACCTGTCGCAAGATGCCCAATTCGCCCAGATGGTAAGCATTGTGGTCGGCGACTACCAGGATTTCGCGCAAGATGTTGTGGCCTTCCCACCCATGCGGAATCTGAGCGTAGAGGTCGGTTTCCGGGTTTTGCACAATTTCCACCAACGCCTGACGGTCGGCGAGGAATTGGTCAATCGTTTGCTGCCAGCCGGTTTCATCTGTGTTGGTCTCTTTGGGCGGCCATAAATCATTCGGGAAATTGAGCGCCTGGTACTGGGGATTGCGGATGTAGTCCAGGATGTCATGCTGACAAATGCGCAGATGTTCCAGCAAATGCCAGAAGGTGTAATCCAGGCCGGGTGGACGGCCGTTGATCTGCGCTTTCGGAAACCCGGCGATGGCGTCTTCAAAGAGCATGTGGGCCTGCCGCTCCAGCAACAGGTTGACTAACTGCTGACGTACTAACTGGTCATGGTTCATGAGTTCATCTCCTGTGGGGATTTTAGTACCCGTAATCGGTAAGGTGGTCATTGGTTTCCTCTGACTTGGTGGGTCGGTAATTGGGTACGGCCGTTCTAATTGTCAATAGCCAACGGTTAATTGTCAATGGTTAACCGGGGATTGGCGTGATGCGGGTGCAAAAGCTGTGGTATAAATGGTGGGTATGGGGTGCGATGCACCTCTGCGATGCACCTCTGCGATGCACCTCTGCGATGCACCTCAAT
>CALFEW010000346.1 GCA_937958365.1 uncultured Chloroflexota bacterium
GCAGTTGGTGTTGGATTACGGCCGTGCCGAAGTCGTCGCCTACATTTTCAATGCCCTGGATGCCATCCTGTCCACCCACGACATAGATTTCATCAAATGGGACATGAACCGCAATGTCACCGAACCCGGCTCGGTGGCCGGCAAAGCCATCTGGCGCGCCCACGCCGCCGCGGTGTATAGCCTGATGGACCGTCTGCGGCAAAAATACCCCAACCTGTCGCTGCAAAGCTGTTCCGGCGGCGGTGGGCGGGTGGATTTGGGCATCTTGCGGCGGGTGGATCAGGTCTGGACCAGCGACAATACCGACGCGCTGGACCGTCTGCGCATCCAGGAGGGCTTTTCGCTGGCCTACCCGGCGCGCATCATGGAAGCGTGGGTGACGCACGAAAAGAACCATCAGACCGGTCGCGTGCTGGACCTTGCCACCCGCTTCGACGTGGCGATGCGCGGCGTGTTGGGCATTGGCTCCAATCTGAACGCTCTAAGCGAGGCGGAGCTTGTGGAGTACGCCAGCTACATCGCCTTCTACAAACGTTTCCGCCACGTGGTGCAAAACGGCGACTTGTACCGCCTGGAGCGCCTGGAAGAACAGGGCGCTGCCACAATTTTGTACGTTCTGCCCGACCAGAGCGAGGCGGTTTACTCCGTCGCCGTGCAGTCGCATTTGCACGGCCGTCACCGGCCACCGGCCCGGCTGCGCGGCCTCAATCCCGCCGCCATTTACGCCATCACCGACCACCGCCAGCGCGTCATCGCCCGCCAATCCGGCGCCGACCTCATGGCCCAGGGCATTCCCGGCGATACGTATGGCCCGGCAGGGTACAGCCGGACGCTGCATTTGAAAATTGCCAATGGTTAATAGTCAACTGTCAATTGTCAACGGTTGACCATTGACAATTAACAATTGAAAATTGACAATTCATCAATCCATTTCATTCAGGAGCTTTCATGACCACACCTCCCCTTTCCCCGCCGCCTGCCGCCCTTGCGCCGATTGGTAAAAGTGAGAAGTTTGCGTTTACCCTCGGTTCTGTGGGCAAGAACATTTTGTTTTGGGGCATCGGCACCTTTTTGCTGGTTTTTTATACCGACGTGTTTGGGCTGACGCCAACGGCCGTGGGCACCCTGTTCCTCATCGCCCGCCTGCTAGACGCCGTGAATGACCCCATCGTCGGCTATATTCTCGACCACCTGAAGCCCACGCGCTGGGGCCGCTTTCGGCCGTGGCTGCTGATGGGCGGCGTGCTGGCCGGGTTGAACTTTGCGGCGCTCTTCCTGGGGCCGGAGCTTTCTTACACCGGCAAGCTGCTCTACGCCTACATCACCTATCTGGTGTTTGGCATCACGTTTGACCTGGTAGACATCCCCTATTCCTCGCTGATGGTGACGATGACCCAGAACACCCACGAGCGCAACAAGCTCAACAGCCTGGTCGCCATCGGCCTGATTATCGGCACGGGGCTGGCGGTGGTGGGCACGGTGCCGCTGGTGGGCCTGTTCCCGACGCCGCAGCAGGGCTACCGCGCCGTGGGGCTGGTCTATGGCCTCATCGCCCTGATTGGCGTGGCGGTGAGCGCGGTGATGGCGAAGGAGCGCGTGGCCGCCGACCCCGATCAGAGCTACACATTGCGCCAGTTGTATCCCATCCTCATCCAAAACAAACCGTTTATGATTTTGATGCTTTCGACGGTGCTGTTTAGCATTGGTAACTTTGTCGTCACCAGCGCCAACGTCATTTTTTACACCTACTTTGTGGGCAGCGCCGATCTGTTTGGCCCGGTGCAGTTGGCGACTGGCCCGGCGATTTTGCTGGCGGCGATTGGGATGCCGTATATGGCCGGGCGGTTGGGCAAACGCAACACCTACATGGTCGGCTTTGCCATGACGATTGTGATTGGCGTGCTGTTCTTTGTCCTCAAGCCGACCAGTTTGCCGCTGCTGATTGCTCTGGCGGCGGGCATGGCGGTGGCCGGTTCGCCCGGCGCGGCGCTGATTGACTCGATGGTGGCCGACACCAACGAGTACGCCGAATGGCAGACGGGCACGCGCTCGGAGGGGGCGATTCAGGCGGGCTTTACGTTTGTCAAGAAGACGGCCAACGGGCTGGGCGGGGCGCTGGCGGGCTATATGCTGGCCTGGGTGGGCTACCAGCCCAACGCGGTCCAATCGCCGCAAACGCTGACCGGGCTGCTGGCGATGGTCAGTCTGGTTCCGGCGGCTTTTGCCGTGCTGGCGATGATTGCCATGTACTTTTACCCGCTGACGGAGGCGAAGTTTGAGGCGCTGTTGGTGGAATTGCAGGGGAGGAAGACGAAGTAGGAATGGTGAATTGTGAAGTGGGGGGAGGAAAGCGACGGCCGTTTCCCATTGGGCATGGTGGCATTCTAACCATCACATAAAGTAAGAACATCCGTTGTATGCTAAAATCTTCCTATGCACATCATTTACACCAACCATGCCCGGCAGCGCATGAAGCAGCGCAAAGTCACAGAACAACAAGTCGCAGAAACGTTGGCTGCGCCCGATCGCCTGGAAGCGGGCGATAATGGCGGCGATAGTGCGATTCGGGAATATGATGGTCGGGAAGTGCGCGTGGTTTTTAAAGAAACAGAGGCAGACGTTTATCTTGTTTTCACGGTGATCAAACCGCGAATAAGATAGCAGCAAGAGAATCCATATGAAAATTAATTATGATCCCGAAGCAGATGCCATCTATGTTCAATTACGGCAAGGTGATGTAGACGATACACGCCAGATTAGCAAATATGTATTTGTAGAT
>CALFEW010000347.1 GCA_937958365.1 uncultured Chloroflexota bacterium
CGTGCGTCGGGGGATAGACATTCAGGCCGGCTGCGGCCAACTGCGCGACCGCGGCCTGAAAAAATAACGCAGCTTTTCACCACAGAGGCACGGGGAACACGGAGATTGAACCTGCAACACTTTCAATCTCCAATTTTTCCCAGGCCACCACGGCCGTTTCCCCGCCATAATTCTCGCCTACCAGCCCCATCTGCCCGGACAGCTCGCCTATTTCCCCGGCCACTTCCCCGGCCCACAGCAGTTCCCGGTTGATGCGCACGGCCGCACGGCCGTTACCTTCCACGCCGCCCACGTTTAGCCAGATTTCATTCGGTTCCGTCCCAGTTTGTACATGAGGCCAGGGCTGCCAGGGCACAACGGCCGTTTCCCCCAACCGCACCGTCACATAACCCAGCGGCGAGACCAGCACCGTCAATCCGTTGCTGTCATCGCCGACGATCAGGCCATAACCCACATCTGGCTCGCCGGATTGGTGGACGGCCGTTAAACGCAGCGTGTAATTTGTCGGCGGTAATGGCTCATCCAACCAGGTGAGGAAACGGCCGTGGGCCGGGATGGTGTGGGCGGGTAACGGCCGTTCCCGTACCGTTGTGCCATTCAGCGGCGGGTCAAACAGCCCGGCGCTGACCAGGGCCACGCCGCCCGCCAGAGCCGCCAGGAGCAGCAGCGCCAGCCAGGACAGCACGCGCCGCTCAGACAAAACGCGCCTCAAACAGCGACCGGTCAAACGTCAACGACCAGCCGCCCGTCTGCATCAAATTCGCCGCCAGCCAGCCCAACGTGTCCGAACATTTGGCCGACGCGCCATTGCCGCCCGTCGCCATGTACACCCGTTCCGTCAACTGGTCCACGTAGGGCTTGCCGTGCGCGGTGTAAGTGACCAGGCAGCGATGCGTCTCATACGCCTCAGCCTTCAGGCCGGGGATGATTTCTTCCAGCGCGGCGCGCATCGGTTCCCGCATCACGTCGCTGTCGCCGCGAATCATCCACTCGCGCATGGCTTCCAGGTCGGGCAGCCATTGGTCGGCGGCCGTATTGCTGCCCATTTTCAGGTAGATACGGCCGTCCGGGTACACAATCGGCGGCAGCAAATAAATGCCGTTGATGTCCGGCGAATCAATCTGGTACAGCAGCGTGGGCAGGTTGCGCAATCGCGCCGCCTCAGTTTCCGGCAGCCGCGCCAGCAAAATCGTCTCGCTTTTGACGCGCAAGTCCAACTTCACCGGCAGCAAATCGTAGCAGTTGGCAAAAGCGCCGGTGGCAATCAACACCTTACGCGCCCACAGCACGCGCCCGATGTCCGTGGTGACGGCGACGGCGTGGGGATGGGAGGTCACGGCCGTGACCGTCTCGGCCACCACCCGCGTCCCCTGCTGCGCGGCGATGGTGAGCTGCGCCTGCAACAGCCCGCGCGGATTGATGTACCCCGCGGGCGGCGGCTCCAACAAGCCATGACAATAGGCCGGAAATTGCAGGCGCTCGTCGGCCTGCTTCAATTCCGCCGGGCTGGCGTAAAGCGTAAAATCCAGGCTAAAGCGCTGGCCGATGGCCGCCACGGTCGCCAGATAAGGCGCATCGGCCCCATGTGGCGCGACGTAGAGGCTGCCCACCGGCCAGTAAAAGGACACGCCGCTGTTTTTCTCCAGGTAGGCGTATTGCCCAATCGCCCGCTGCGCCAGCGCCGACCAGACGGCGTCTTCGCTCAGGCGGCGGGTGATGCGTCCCTGGTCGTAATGGCTGCCGAAGACGCCCGGATGGCTGGCCCAATCCGTCGGCTCGTCGGGGCCGACGATAGCCACGTGGGGCGTGACCTGGCTCAGATAGCGCGCCGCCGCCGCGCCCATCAGCCCTTTGCCGATGACGATGTAATCGAAAATGTGGGAATTTGACCGATTGTGCATGGTTGTTGTCTCCGTGAACGGCCGTGTTGTTAGCCAGATTGTCAGCCAGAGTTGACAAGTCTCCAAGACCCATCAACTCTTTATGGTAACACGACGGACAGCCGCCACAAACGGCCGTTCTCTTTTTTTACGGTTGTTTCACTCTTGCCCACGTTTTTGTTACACTCAGGCGATATGACAAGACTCATCGAATACCACTTGACCGAGAATGGCACGGCCGTTTTGCGCGTCAATCGGCCGGAAGCGCGGAACGCCTTGAATTGGGCGGCGCAGGAGGCGTTTGCTGCGGCCGTCGCCCAGGTGGCTCAGGATACGGCCGTGCGCGTCCTCATCGTCACCGGCAGCGGCGATCAGGCGTTTGTGGCCGGCGCCGACTTGAAAGAACTCAGCCGCCACCCGGAAGCCGCAGCCGGGGCGCGGTTAAATCGGATCATGGGCGACGCCCTGGCCCAACTGACGGAACTGCCGCTGCCGGTCATCGCCGCCATCAATGGCGATGCGTTTGGCGGCGGTTGTGAAATCCTCACCGCCTGCGATCTGCGTATCGCCGCCGCCCACGCTCGCTTCAGCTTTGCCCAGGTGAAAAACGCCCTGACCAGCGGTTGGGGCGGCACGGCGCGGCTGGTGCATCTCATCGGCCAGAGCCGGGCCATCGAGTTGATGTTGACGGCGCGTTTGTTCGACGTCGAGGAAGCGCGGCAAATGGGGCTGGTGCATCGCATCACGTCGCCCGGTGGCGACGTGTTGGCCGCTGCCCTGGCCTGGGCCGCCGACCTGACCCGGTTGTCGCGCGGGGCGTTGGCGGCGAATAAGGCTTTGGCGCACACGGCCGTTCACCAGCCTCTCGCCACCACCTACCGCGCCGAAACCAACCTGTTCGTCCAACTCTGGACCCAACCCGACCACCTGGAGGCCATGCAAGCCTTCGTAGAAAAACGGAAACCGGAATTTAACAAAGATGCAAGATCAAAGATTGAAGATTGAAGATTGCTGACCCGCCAAACCGCTAATCTTCAATCTTCAGTCTTCGATCTTCAACTCTCACCCACTATGTACGACCAAATTGCCCATTACTACGATTTGACCCATGATCAGTTAACCGACGACGTTGCTTTGATTCTGGCGCTGGCGCGGGAGGCCGGCGGACCGGTATTGGAATTGGGCTGCGGCAGCGGACGGCTGCTGCTGCCGCTGGCGCGGGCCGGGTTCAGCGTTACTGGCGTAGATAATTCGTCGGCGATGTTGGCGCGGGCGCGGGCGCGATTGGCGCGGGAGGAAACGGCCGTGCGCCAACGCCTCACCCTCATCTCCGGCGACATGACCGCCCTCTCGCTGCCCGACGACCCCCGCTTTGCCCTGGCGATTATCCCGTACAACACACTGCTGCATCTGGATTCCGACCAGACGGCGGCGGCGCTGCGGGGGATACGGCGGGCATTGGGGGAAAACGGCCGTCTCTTCATTGACCTCATCAACCCCATCGCCATCGCCAACACGCCCAACGACCTGACGCTTACCCTGGAAGCCAGCTTCACCGATCCGGCCACCGGTCACACGGTGCTGCAACTGGCCGCCAATCGGCTGGACGACCTGGAACAAACCCTGCACATCACCTGGATTTACGACGCCTCGCCGCCGGAAGGTGGCCCCATTCACCGCACCATCGCCCAGGCAACCTACCATTACCTCTATCCGCACCAGCTAGAGCTGCTGCTGCACGAAGCCGGCTTCCGCCTGCACAGCCTCCACGGCAGCTATGATGGCGATCCGTTCGCTGAAGAGAGCGAACGACTGTTGATTGTGGCGCAGCGGACGTAACCGGCAGCATGGTATTCGCCCACCGCCGCCACATTGACGTTTGAAAGGAGTTCTCCATGAAAGCGAAACGAACCCTTTTGGGTGTAGGTTTGTTGGTGTTGTTGGTGGGATTGGTAGTGGGGACACGGCCGTTTCCCGCTCAGGCCGCCGCTAGTGCCCGTATGCCGCTGACATTCGCCAGAGTGAACGCCCTACGGATTACCGAATACGGATTACCGGATACGGGTACGGCCGTCGTGCAAGCGCCCGTCCTCAAATGGTCGCTGGGTGGCTGTTATGGCTCCTGGTGCGAGACCGGTTGGTACTCATCAACGGCCGTGGCCGACCTGGACGGCAACGGCACGATGGAAATCATCGCCTCCGCTTACTCGATTGTGGCGCTGGATGGCGGCAGCGGCAGCCTGCTCTGGCGCGTCAAATCCGGCCATGACCGCGGCGAAGGCGAATCGCCCAGCAACGTCGGGCGCACCTGGCCCGGCATCGTCGTCGCCGATGTGGATGATAACGGTGATTTGGAGATTGTAACGGCTCATGGTGGCGGTTATGTGTCTGTCTATGACCATCAGGGCTACTTTGCGCCGGGTTGGCCGCAGCGCCCCATCGAACAAGAACTGCGCGGCCTGTCGGTGCATGACCTGGACAACGATGGCACATTGGAAATCGTCGTGACCGGGGCGCGGGGCAGCGCCGTCAACACCTGGGTGTATGAACACAACGGCGCGCTGCGCGGCGGTTGGCCGCAGCTTAGCAACGACAGCGGCTATGCCTGGGGCGTCTACAACGATAACGCCGCCCTGGGCAGCATAGACGCCGACGCCGCCCTGGAATTAATCGTGCCCTCCGACGTTCACTACATCAACGCCTATGAAGCCAACGGCGCGCAAATACCGGCCCATGCGATGTATGGCAATAAAGGCTGGGGCAAAGTGGGCGTCCATGTAGATCACGCCGTGGATTTGCGTGGCTACGCCAATTGCGGTGTGGAACACCGGCCGAACTTTGCCCAATCCCCGGCCACCATCGCCGACGTGAATCTGGATGGCGTCCATGAAGTTGTCGTCGTCGGCAACGTCTACAACTGTGGGACTGGCCCTTATACCGACCTGTACGAAATGCCGTTCATCTTTAATGGCGACCGCAGCCGGTGGGCCGGTGATGGCTTTGATTGGGAAGTCATCCCATCACCAGACGGACAGGCCGCGCCTTTGAGCGAAGATTACAACGTTATCGAAAGCCACATGGTCAATCCGGTGACGGCCGATTTGGATGGTGATGGTTTTTTGGAGATTTTGTATGCGTCGTATGACGGCCGTTTGCACGCTTATTGGTTAGACAAAACCGAACACGGGAACTGGCCGTTTGCCGTCACCAACGCCGGGGAGGATTTTTACCGCTTCGCCTCCGAGCCGGTGGTCGCC
>CALFEW010000348.1 GCA_937958365.1 uncultured Chloroflexota bacterium
AACAAAAGGACCAGCGGCGTGATCAGCCAGCTTGCCGGAATGTTGCGCAACCGTACCATACCAGCCGGATTATATGCCAGGAAGGGAAGGGCAGGCGAATGGGCGGCGGCGGGTGTGGCGGAAACGGCCGTTTCCCGTAGGCGGCGCGTGCAAATTGACGATTGACGATTAACCATTGACAATTGACAATTGAATGATGCGTAAACAGGCAGTCAATCTCCTGAAAGTCGGCGTGACCATTCTGGGTCTCTACCTGGTCCTGCGTGAAGTGGACCTGGCGAGCATTCTGGCGGTGCTGCGCGGCGTGAATGTCTGGTGGGTCTTTGTCAGCTTCATGCTGGTGAACGCCAGCCTGGTTTTGCGCGCCTATCGCTGGCTGCTGCTGCTGCGCGGCGTCGGCGCGGCGGTTCCCTTTGGCCGGTTGGTGGAGCTGTATTTTGTCGGCAACTTCTTCAACATGTTCCTGCTTTCCGGCTTTGGCGGCGACGTGGTGCGCGTGTTGGAATCGGCCCGCGACGTGCCCGGCAGCGTGGCAGCAGGCACGGTCATTCTGGACCGGTTTACCGGGCTGATCATGTTGTTTGTGATGGCTTTGTTGGCGTTGCCCTGGCGGCCGGACAATTTCCCGGCGTGGCTGGTCTGGTTTATCGTGGCCGGGGCGGCCGGCGGCGTGGGGCTGCTGGTCTTGTTGATGCAAGGGCGCTGGCTGCGCCGTCTGGGCGGCTGGCTGCCCGGTCCCCTTTCATCGGTGGGCAGCGGCCCCATCGCCAAACTGCTGCAAGCGGTGGAGGGCTGCGGCTGGCGGGCGGTGGGTGGCGCGTTGGCTGTCTCGCTGTTGTTTAATCTGATGTTGGCTTTGTGGTGGAAAACGGCCAGCCTGGCGTTGGGATTGGACGTGGCTTATGGCTATCTGGCGCTGGTGGTCCCGGTGTTATCGGTGCTGCTGCTGGTCCCGTCGGTGAGCGGCCTGGGGACGAATGAGATGGCCGCGCCCACGTTGTTTGCCGCAGCGGGATTGGGAGCAGAAACGGCCGTTGCCCTTTCGCTGCTCAATTTCCTGGTCGTGCGGCTGTCCGGCATATTGGGCGCGCCGGTTTACCTGTGGACGGTGGTGCGTAACGGCCGTCATCCACAAGAATCCGCGCCCGAACCCGATCAAACAAGTTAGACAATACTTCACAATAACTTAAACCGATTCCTAACCTTTTGTTTTGTTGACTCATTTATAATCACCCGCTTGCAGGCGGTAGTGAATGAACGGTACGATATGATACTCCCATGACCCCCGTGAGAGTTGTTACAGTCCATCACTGCCAGTTGTCCTGAAAAATATGGCCGTTCCCTAGAACAGCCACCACACGAATCCTCAACAACCGAATAATCCCATAAACTGGCATTAATCGAGTATTCACTTTGTGGCAAAGAATGAACAAGACGGCCGTTGCTTGTCTTGTCCCCTGGTTGCTGCACGAATATGCGTTTTACCATCATCCTCAATCCCTGGACCTCCGAGATTTCGGAAGTTAGAAGACGGGAAGTTATTTTTGCAGAATCCTTAAAGCCTTTTGTCGTTTACAAGTCATTCAACATTGCATAATTAGGAGAATTTATTTCATGTCGTCTTTTTCAAGGTTTTCAAGGTGGATTTTCCTGTTTATTTCATTCGTGGCGGTCATTGCATTGTCATCGCCGGGCAAGCAGGGACCACATCAGTTGGCTGCCGCCCCACTTGCCAACGATTTGCGGATCAGTCAAGTCTACGGTGGTGGCGGTAACACCGGCGCAACCTATACACATGATTTTATTGAGTTGTTCAACGCTGGTGGCACGACTATTTCTCTCACCGGGTGGTCTGTGCAGTATGCTTCAACTTCTGGTACAACCTGGCAAACAACTGCCTTAAGTGGTTCCATTGGACCGGGTCAATACTATCTTATTCGGGAAGCGCAGGGAAGTGGTGGTACAACGCCCTTGCCCACTCCAGACGCCACTGGAACGCTCGCCATGAGCGGCACAACCGGCAAAGTTGCTCTGGTGAACAATACAACAGCCTTGACCGGTTCTTGTCCAACCTCAGCCAGCGTGTTTGATTTTGTGGGATTTGGCGGCGCCAATTGTTATGAGGGTGGCGGGCCTACCGCAACTCTTAGCAATACCACGGCCGCTTTGCGAAACGCCAACGGCTGTACCGATACCGCGGATTTTACGGTGGACAACAACAATCCACCCTTTACGGTGGATGGTAATATCGTAGCCAATACTACATGTATTGTCGGTAGCGGCAACGGCAGCATCACCACATCCGTATCGCCGAGCGGCAACTACACCTACCTCTGGAACAACAACGCCACCACGCCAAGTATCAGCAACCTGCCTCCCGGCATCTACACCGTGACGGTAAGCGCGGGCGGTTCCTGCACCGAGACGGTGGAATTTGAAGTGCCCGACAACCCGCTGGAGCCGAATGTTTCTTCCTCCTCG
>CALFEW010000349.1 GCA_937958365.1 uncultured Chloroflexota bacterium
GTTGCCCTGGAAGAAATTCCAGCTGATGTGCAGCCCGATCGGGATCGCCAGCTCGCCCGTCAGCACGTAGCCGATCCCCAGCAGGAACCCCGCCAGCGCGATGTTGACCGTGCTGATCCAGGTCGCGTTGGGGTTTCCCAGGTGCAGCAGCCCGAAGAAAATGGACGAAACGGTAAAGGCAATCATGATCGCCGTGCGCGGGCCAATCCCCCAAATGGCCCTGGTGGGCAGCGGCGCCAAAAATTCCGCCTCGAATCCGGGCAAGACGATGGTGCAGCCGGCCGGTTTTTCATGGTCGGAAGCGACTTTGGCGACGAGTTTGCTGGTGGACAGGCCGACGGAAGCGGGGAGTTGAGTTTGGGTTTTAACGGCCGTGCGCACCTCATCGGCCAGCGGCAGCGGATCCGCCCATCCGGCCAAATCTACATAGGCTTCATCCACGCTAATTTGTTCGACGGGGCCATAACCGGCCAGGATGTCCATCACCTGCCGTGAGCATTCACGGATGCGCGGCCAATTGGCGGGGATAATTTTGAGGTGGGGACAGAGACGAACGGCCGTGCTGGTGGGCATGGCGCTGCGAATGCCCAATTTGCGCGCCTCATAGCTGGCGGAGGCCACCACACCGCGTGAATTGGGCTGCCCGCCAATCACCAGAGGAACCCCGGCATCTTCCGGGTGGTCCAGAATATGGACGTTGGCGTAAAAAGCGTCCATATCCAGATGCAAAACAGCGCGCGGCCAGGCAAAAACCTGGGAAGAATCACCAAAAATGGACATGAGTCGCCGATACCCAAAGAGCGAAAACTAAAGACTGAAGATTAGTGGCTAAATGATCTCAAGTATTCAGTATCCAGTTACCTAATCAGGACAAGCCAGAACCAAAAAGGTTATCAAAGATTACCCAGATTTCATAGATTGAAGATAAAAATCTGCGTAATCTTTGACAATATTCTTGCTCACTGTGCAAACAGTTGGCTCGTAAGTTACTAATCAGCCAGGGCGATTTGTGCCTCGGTACGGTTGATAACCCGGCCTACGTCGCGGGCAAAACCGGCCACGTCAATGCGCGAGAGAATCAGAATCGCGCCCAACAATCCGCCGGCCTCCAGAGCAAAAATGATGGCGTAGCCCAGTCCAACCGGCAAGTTGAAGCCCAACAACAGCAAATCGCGCAGTGCGCCGCCCAAAAACGTGCCCAATCCTTTGGACAGCAAAATGGCGATGGACCACAGGCCCAAATACGCGCCCGCCTCCTTATCCGAGGCCATCACAGCCATCAAACTCAGGCCACCGAAGGAGTAAACGCCAAATCCGGCCCCAAATATCACCAACGCCAGTTCAATCAGGTGGACCTGATGGGTAAACGCGGCCACACCCAGGGCAGCCAGGCCCAGGGCCATGACGCTCAGCCCCCATTTGGCGATGGTGGCCTGTTTTTCCGGCGGCCGTTTGCGCCAGAAATAACTGCCGCCCACCAGCGTTACCACAGTCGCCGCCTGCCAGTAACTGTTCAGGCGCGTCGTCCGGCTGAGGGGCAGGTCAAATACCTCCGCGCCAAATGGCTCCAGGATGGCGTCTTGCGCCCAGGCGGCCATCGTCGCCAGGGCCAGGAAGAAGAAGAAGCGGCGCGTACGCGGGTCTTGCCAGATTTTGCCCAGGATGGCGCGGAAGGCAGGGCGGTGATGGGGGGTGGAAACGGCCGTTTCCCCTTCTGCCCCTCGTTTCACCCGCTTTTCTGCCCCAAAAATCGCAAAAAACCAGAAAAAACCGCCCACCACCATCGTCGTCAGCACCATCTCCCAGAAAACCGGCTCACTGTATACGTCCATCCATACGCTGAAACCGATACCGGCAATCGCGAAGAAAATAATCAGAATCGTTTCCACCATGCTGATGGCCAGCCCTTGCTTAGGCGGCGGCGCAGAGTCGCGCACCAGAGCCAGAAAAGGACTACCCGAAATCAGCGTGCCGACGCCATACAAAAGCGACGAAGCCAGCGCCAGCAGCCAGCCCCAAACATCCGTCGTCGTTTCGCCCATGCGCATCAGGCTCAGGCCCAGCAAAGGCAGCGACACAACCATCATCCCGCGCCCCAGCCAGATGTAAGACGTGCGCCGGAAACCCCACAGCGGCTTCGTATCAGACAAATAGCCGGCCCACAAACTCAGCGGGGACAAGAGATAACGCAGGGCGATCAGCAGGCCCACCGGCGTGGCCGGAACGCCAAAATTGGAGATCATCACCCGGTTCCAAATGCTTGTCATCAAAATGTCGCCCATGGCTGAGCCAATGTGAAAACTGCTCAGGCGCAGCAGCCGCCAGAAAGTGAAGGGTTGGGTTGATTGGTCGGTGGGTGGGGTCGTGAGTTGGTTGGTGGGTGAGTTAGTCTGTCTGGTCATAGTTCTAGATCGTTCCGCGTTCAACGTTCAGCGTTTCGTATGCGCCAATCAACGCCAGCAGCACCTCGTTCGTCAGGCA
>CALFEW010000350.1 GCA_937958365.1 uncultured Chloroflexota bacterium
AGCCGTTTTACCGTCACCGTATCAACTATAAAAACAAATGATGGAGGTACGATTGATGAAGTTCTCGAAGCAATTGCTACGCCTGTTCGCCGGTTTTGTGTTGTTGATGGTTACGGCCGTTACCGGCAGCCTCGCTTTTGGTCAGTTTGTTCACCACGCCGCAGCCAGCCAGCCAACGGCCGTCAGCACTGTGCCATTTACCTATGTGGAAATTGACGACAACGCCGGCGACGTGAAATTGGTCGGCGACATAGACGGCGACAGCTACCCCGACCTGGTGTTGGGTGGCATGCCCGGCGAAAAACTGAACTGGTATCATTACCCCACCTGGCAAAAAACGGTCATCGCCACGCCCAGCAATGAATTTACCACCGACGGCCGTTTGGGTGACGTGGATGGCGATGGCGACCTGGACATCGTCGTGCCGGATGGCGACGGCGCGGATAACCTTGTCTGGTTTGAAAACCCACGGCCGTCCGGCGATCCGTTCAGCGGCAGCCAGTGGACGCGCCATGATGTGGGCACGATTGGCAGTTGGGGCAAAGATGTGCATTTGGCCGATTTTGACGACGACGGCCGTTTAGACATCGCTACCCGCGACAGCGATACGGCCATGATTTTTTTCCAAACGGCCGTAAACACCTGGACCAAAATGAACTTCAGCGGCCTCAACCTGGGCAGCGAAGGCATGAGCAGCGGTGATGTGAACGACGACGACCACATAGACCTGGTCGTGCGCGGCCAATGGGTGCGCAACCCTGGCGGAAACGCTGCCCGCACCGCCGCCAACTGGACCGCCTACGACATTGGCGCGGCCGACAACGACTTCAAAGCCCTCGTCGCCGATCTCAACGGCGACGGGCACATGGACGTGCTTTATTCCAGCTCCGAAAACACCGCCGACGTCAACTGGTGGTCGGCCAACGGCGGTGATCCCACCGGGACCTGGACCAAACATACCATTGAGACCAGTCTGGAGCGCTGCCACACCCTGCAAGCCGCCGACATGGACCGCGACGGCGACATGGACGTGGTGCTGGGCCAGATGCACATCTCGTCTGACCAGGAAATCATGGTTATGTTCAACACCAACGGTCAGGCCACGTCCTGGACCAAACAGGTGGTAGACACCGGCGGCCTGCACAACGGCGTCGTCGCCGACATTGGCAAGGATGGCGATTTTGACATCTACGGAGCCAATTGGACCGGCAACCCGCCGGCCCGCTTGTGGGTGAACGAGTTGAACCCGCCGGGCGGCATCTTGCCCATTGACCGGTGGACCTACAAAGAAATCACCAGCAGCCACACCCAAACCTTTGGCCTGGCCTTTGGCGATGTGGATGGCGACGGCCGTAAAGACATCCTCTCCGGCGTCCACTGGTATCAAAACCCTGGCGACAACCTGCTCGACAGTTGGACGCAAAACGACTTCCCCGCCGACATGCACGCCATCCTGCTGACGGACGTGGACGGCGACGCCCTGCCCGATGTCATCGCCCAAAAACAGGAACAAGAACTCAGCGTCTACTGGCTGGAACCGACAAGCGCGGCGGCGCAAGCCTGGAACAGCGTCAAAATCGGTGAAGTGCCGTCCGCCAGCCATGATTTGGGCGCGCAGGGCTACCGCACGGCGCAGCTTGAAGCCGGCGGCAAAGAAGAGGTGATTATCAGCAGCGGCAATGGTATCTATTACTTCCGCGTCCCGGCCACTCCGGGGGCGGGCAACTGGCCGCGCGTCCACGTAAACGGCGATCCGTCGGATGAAGGTTTTGCCGTGGACGACGTGGACCGGGACGGCCAGTTGGACATTGCCGCGACTACGGGCGACGCGAAGGGCGTGGTCTGGTACAAGAACCCCGGCAATGGCGCGGCCACCTGGACCGGTTATCAAATCGGTGATTTTGACGAAGCGTTGTTCCCAGACCGGACGGAACTGGCGGATTTGAATGGTGACGGCCGTTTAGACATTATCGTCACCGAGGAAAACGGCGCAGACAGCGACGCCCAAATCTATTGGTGGGAACAGCCCGCCAGCGCCACCGCGCCCAACTGGACGCGACGCCTCATCACCGAGCAGGCCACCACCAACAGCCTGGACGTGGCCGACATGGACAACGATGGCGACATGGACGTGATTCTGGCCGAACATCGCGGTTCCAAAACCCTGAGCATCTGGGCAAATTCCGGCCAGGGCGCTTTCACCGAACAAATTGTCTCCACCGGGCGCGAAAGCCATCTGGGCGGGCAGACGGTGGACATAGACGGCGATGGCGATCTGGATATTGTCAGCATCGCCTGGGACGATGCAAACCTGGTTCACCTCTGGCGCAACGACGCGCCTTCGCTGGCCGACCTGGACATTCATGTTTATGTGCCGCTGGTGGCGAAGCCCTAAAAAGTTAAGAAGATGAAAGATTGAAGATTGAAAGACCAATGGGCTGTCAATCTTCAATCTTTTTCGGGTCTTTGAGATTTCGTGGGGGTTGACGTGGCTGGTAGCGGGTGGCGAGTAGCGAGTCCAGAGTGAGAAACCGCTACTGGCTACTCGTTACCCTGTCAACCCCATGAGTTCCTGGAGACCCTCTTTTTTATTGCTCGTGTCTTGTCGGCGTAATACGAATCTTCAGATTGCCTCATTACTCTGGTGAGAATCCTGATTCATTCACAGATTTAAGAATTTGCCACAGAGACTGCTTAACCTTACCTCTGTGGCTTCAACTGCCTAAACGTCCCAGGCAATCGGATAAAAACAATCCAGAGGTAAATCAACAATTAGACCATGAATAAAAAAGTAGAAATCCTGACAAAAATCGCCAATCGCCAGGCGAAATTAGGCGTCATCGGGCTGGGATACGTGGGCCTGCCCCTGTCCATTTCCTTCGCGCAGGCAGGGATTAAAGTGATTGGCATTGATGTGGACACGCGCAAAGTGAGCATGTTAAACGCCGGGCAAAGTTACGTCGAAGACGTGCCGGACAGCCAACTCATGCCTCTCATTCAAGATGGCTGCTTTCGCGCCAGCACCGATTTTGCCGATTTGGTGCAGGTAGACGCCATCGCCATTTGTTTACCCACCCCCTTGGGCGAAACCAAAGACCCGGACATTTCCTTCATTATCAACGCCACGGACAACATTGCCCATTACGGAGCAACCGGTAAACTGGTGGTTTTGGAAAGCACAACCTATCCCGGCACGACAGAAGAAGTGATTTTGCCCCGCCTCAGCAGCAACGGTGATCAGGTCGGTCGGGATTTCTTCCTCGCTTTTTCACCAGAACGTATTGATCC
>CALFEW010000351.1 GCA_937958365.1 uncultured Chloroflexota bacterium
GGATGGCCGACGACGCCGAGAGTGATTGGGCGCGGGTAGTCTCCGCCGGGGCCGGGCCGCAGGCCGGTTTCTTCAACATGCCCGACGTCGGCGACGAGGTACTGGTGGCCTTTGAGCATGGCGAATTTAACCGGCCGTTGGTCTTGGGCGGCCTGTGGAACGGCCAGCACGATGAGCCGCCGTCGGTGAGGGGCGCGCGGAATGGGGAACGGCCGTTGCTCCGCACCTGGCATTCGCGGACAGGCCACCACATCACCCTGCACGACAACGCCGACAAAAAAATCGAACTGGTAACGGCCGCCGGTCACAAAATCGTCATGGACGACGCCGGCGGCAAAATTGAAATCACCAGCAAAGGCGGCCTCACCGTCACCCTGGACGACAACGGCAGCAAGCTCACCATCGAATCCGGCGGCCAACTCGAGGTCAAATCCACCGGCAACATGAAACTGCAAGCTGGCGGCAACCTCGACCTGCAAGCCACCGGCCAGGTAAACGTGAAAGGGGCAATGGTGAACCTGAATTAAGAGAGTTCACCACGGAGACACGGAGAACACGGAGTTCTAAAACCTGTTTTCCTCCGTGCCCTCCGTGTCTCCGTGGTGCAATCTTCTGGAGAATCTATGACCACCAACATCATCGGCCAGGGCTGGGCGTTTCCGCCGCAGATTGGGCCACAGGGCGGCTTTACGCTCACCCACGACCGGAACGAACTGGACCAGGCCATCCGCATTATCCTCATGACTGCGCCGGGGCAGCGTGTGATGCGCCCGACGTTTGGCTGCCGTTTGCACGATTTGCTCTTCGCGCCCAACAACAGCCACACGGCCGCCCTTGCCCGCCGCTACGTCGAAGAAGCCCTGGGCATGTGGGAACCGCGCATCCGCGTCCACACCGTCACCACCCGCCCCGACCCCGACGAAGCCGCCCGCCTGCTCATCGAAATCACCTACGACATCAAAGCCACCAACGACCGGCGGAGTTTGGTGTATCCGTTCTATCTCATTCCAGAGGAATAAGAAATTGTCAATGGTCAATTGTCAATTGCTAACCGTTGACAATTGACGATTGACCATTAGCAATTGACAATTCAGGAGTTTTCATGTCGCTAATCGCTCCCCAACTCGACGACCGCCACTTCCAGGATTTGGTGGATGAGGCCAAAAAGCGCATTCCCCATTACGTGAAGGAGTGGACCGACCACAACGTCAGCGACCCCGGCGTGACGCTGATTGAACTGTTCGCCTGGATGACCGACGTGCTGCTCTACCGGCTCAATCAGGTGCCCGACCGCCACTACATTAAGTTTATGGAGATGCTGGGCCTGACCTTGCAGCCGCCGCAGCCCGCTAAAGTCCCGGTGACGTTCTGGCTGTCCGCGCCCCAACCCACGGCCGTTACCATCCCCGCCGGTACCGAAGTCGCCAGCACCCGCACCGAAACCGAAAGCTCCATCGTCTTCACCACCGACGCCGATTTTGTGGTGCAGCCGCCGGAATTAACGGCCGTTCTCTCCCGCATCACCGCCGGACAAGACCAGAAACAATACCGCGAGCAAAACCTGCGCCGTCTGGCCGCCGGCTTTGAAGGCTTCGAAGCCTACTCCGGCGTGCCGCAAGTAGACGACGCCCTCTACTTCGGCTTCGCCAACGACCTCAGCGGCCACATCCTCGGCTTCCAGTTCGACTGCGACTCGGCGGGCGGCGCGGGCATAGACCCAACCCTGCCGCCCGTGGTGTGGGAAGCGTCTACCGGCGTGGCCGACGGCCGTTGGCTGCCCTGCGCCGTAGACCTGGACACCACCAAAGGCATGAACGTCGGCGGCCAGATTCACCTCCACCTGCCCCAGATGGGGCGCTACGCCGTCAACAAACAAGAGCAATACTGGGTGCGCGTCCGCGTGCGCGACATCAGCGCCGCCGAGCGGCAAGACGGGATGCGCCCCTATCAAACATCCCCCCGCCTGCGCCAGATTGTCGCCGCCACCTGGGGCGGCTGCACCCCGGCCACCCACGCCCAACAAATCCACAACGAATTTCTCGGCCAGAGCGATGGCGCCGCCGGGCAGCGCTACACCTTGCGCGTCACCCCCATTCTGGCCCGCCAGCCAGACGAAACGCTGTTGGTGCAGGTAGAAGGCGAAGCCCCCCAACCCTGGCGCGAAGTGGAAGATTTCGCCGACGCCAACGCCTACGACCCGCACTTCACCCTGGACAGTGTCACCGGTGAACTGCGCCTCGGCCCGGCCGTGCGCCAGCCCGACGGCACGATCAAGCTCTACAGCGCCATTCCGCCACGCGGCGCGAATCTCGTTTTTCGCCGCTACCGCACCGGCGGCGGGCAAATTGGCAACGTGCAGCCCGGCATCCTCAACACCCTCAAGACGGCCATCCCCTACATCGCCCGCGTGCGCAACCGCGAGGCGGCCTGGGGCGGCCTGGACGCCGAAACGCTGGAAGCGGCGATGATGCGCGCCCCCAAGATTTTGCGCTCGCGCCATCGCGCCGTCACCGAGGACGATTTTGAATTTCTGGCCCGGCAGGCGCTGCCAGCGGCGATTGGGCGGGTGAAATGTTTGCAGCCACGGCCGTCGGCCGCCGGGCGCGTTGCGCCGGGGCAGGTCTATGTGCTGGTTGTGCCGCGTGTGCCTAATCCGGCCGGGTTCCTGGCCCCGGAGCAGCTCGAACCGGCCCGCGACCACGTGACCCGGCTGGAAAGCTACCTGGATGAGCGCCGCCTGCTGACCACGCAGCTCGACATCCGCGCCCCGGCTTACCGCTGGGTGGCGGCCCGCGTGCAGCTTCGCGCCAATCCCGGCGTCAATCAGGCCGAAGTGCAGGGCGAAGTGCTGGCGCGGCTCTACCGCTTCCTCAACCCGCTCACCGGCGGCCCGCGCGGCGATGGCTGGCCCTTCGGCCGCGAATTGTTCCTTTCAGATGTGTATCAGACGCTTCAGGGTTTGCCCCATGTGCAGTTCATCCGCAACGTAGACCTGTATATCGCCACGCCCGGCGGCGGCCCGCAGGGCGACGCAGTGGAATCGGTGGAACTGGTGGCGCATGGCAT
Organism: uncultured Chloroflexota bacterium; assembly: GCA_937958365.1. GTDB lineage: Bacteria > Chloroflexota > Anaerolineae > Promineifilales > Promineifilaceae > Leptovillus. Next base: position 3,067 of record CALFEW010000351.1, read on the forward strand.
GGTGGCGTCCGGGCGGCATGAGGTGGTGTTTGTTTGAGATTAGAGATTAGAGATTGGAGATTGCGTTCAATCAATCTCCAATCTCCCCAATGCTTATGAACGGAAAACAGCAGCAGGAAGTGAAGGCGAAGGTGAGTACGGTGGGGGCACGGCCGTATACGGCCGTAGCCTCCTCTCTACCCGATTTATCCTGGCAGCAAACGGCCGTACTCCAATGGCAGCGGCAGCAGGGCAATGCCTATGTGCAGCGCCGCCTGGCGGCGGGCCTGCCCGCCGGCGTCCCCCACATCCAGCGCGATTGCCCGCCCGACTGTCCCCGCGAGCCGCGCCGCCGCGTGCCCGGCCTGGACGACGACCTGGTGATGCAGGTCGAAGACGCCATAGACAACAGCAACCCACAAGGCGCGATCAACCTGGTGGTCAACGCCCTGGCCGCCCAGGGGCGCATCAACACCGCCGAACTGGATGGCGGGACCATGCGCTACGGCGCGGCGATGACTGACGAAGGCCACACCACGTCCTATTGGGACAAAGACCCCGCCCTCCACCCGGATGCCCGCATGTTGCCTTTTGAAGTCACCATTGGCCCGGCCGCCTTGTCCGACGTGCCCTGGTTGTACGCCACCGTCATTCACGAATGGCGGCACGTGCAACAGTTCCGCGTGCCCATGGCGATGGCCGACCGCGACGCCGCCACCGAAGCCGACGCCTATCTCAACGGCATCGAGCAAGCCTGGGCCAGCGGCCTGACCACCGAACAGGTGACGGAATTATTCAACCGCCTGCGCGACGACCACTGGAGCCGGATCACCGACCCCACCATTCGCGCCAGCTTGCAGCCCCGCTACGATGCGGCGCAGGCTTACGTCAATAGCTTTACCACCAGTGGCCTGGCGCCGCGCATTTACCAACGATTGGACTTTGTGCAGGTTTATTTCGCCACCGGCAGCGCCGCCCTGGACAGCACGGCCAACACCGAGATCGGCATTGTGGTGGATCGGGCCAACCTGCTGCGCACCGACCATCCCGATTATGACCTGCGCTGGACCATCACCGGTTTTGCCAGCCCGCGCTGGCAGCACCCGCGCCGCGGCGAAATGCCCGCCGATCTGAACCAGGCCCTTTCGCGGCAGCGCGCCGACACAACGCTGGCGCAAATTCAAAACGCATTTCGCGCTGGCGGCGATGGCGCGTGCGATTTCCACGTCCAGACCTGCGCCCCGGAGGCGGTGACGGTAGACGACCCGACGTGGGATTCGCTGTCGCGCGGCGAGGGTTCCGCGCCGGCGCTGGCCGAAGGGCGTGACCTGAACAGCGACGACCAGCACGACCGCCGGGTAGACATTTTGGTGGAATTTAGCCCTGGCCCGCGTGTGCCCACGCAGCCGCCCGGCTGGTTGGGCGGCGGTGGCGGCGGGGTGTGAGTGTAGGGGCAAGTGAGGTTTTGCATGAGTAAACAGAAGCAATCGCAGACGCCCAACAAGCAGGGGAAACGGCCGTCACCAGCCAAACCCCAGGCCGCGCAGACCGATACCGCATCACCGGCCAATCAATTGCCCGACCATGCCACGGCACGGCCGTTGCGCCAGTCGGCCGTGCAGCAAATGCAGCAAAAACAGGGTAACCAGTACGTACAGCGGCAGCTAGGTCTGTCGTCGGGCGGTGCGGGCGCGCCCGCCGCCATCCAACGCATTGCCCCGCTGGCGGCGGCCGAATTGGGGATCGCTATTTTTTCGGCCGGTGCGCCGGTGGTGTTAAGCGGCAACCTCTCTTCCTCGGCGGCCACCATCAACTACATGCACGAAAACACGCCGCCTGATGCCCAATGGACCCGCGCCACCACGTCCTTCCGTCTGAGCGTCTGGAATCCGCGCCCGCTCATTGGCGGCCAGGAATGGGTGCATTTTCGCCTGTCCTACGAGTACAACGGCCACGATCTGCGCGACGTCAGCGTCGTCTGCCTGCAAGACGAGTCTATGCACCTGACCACCTCCACGTTTTCCATTAATTTCACCGGCATGGCCCATAGCCCGTCTACCGACCCGAAAGCCACGATTCGTTACCAGATTGGCGGCGTGTGGGATCCGGCTGGCCGGGGTATAGATTCGTTCTGGGGCTACCTTCAGGTCAAGTCGGATGGCTCTATCAGCCTGATGGTGGAATCTGAACAAGGGTGGGTGTCCAATCGCGCAGATGCGTTTGGCGAGATTACCACCGAGGCGGTGGAAGGCGAGCCGGCCCCTGAAACGCCAGAACCGCCGCCGCCGCCAGAGCCTGTTTTGCACCTGACCGATGTCACCTTTAGGCCGGGTGGCGACCAGATCGAGGGTGGGGACGAGGAAGCGCTGGTGCGCTGGTATCTGGGGCTGCCCGAACATGCGCGCCGCCAGATTGAGGCGGGCAGTTTGCAGATTGTGGTGGAAGGGCACGCCAGCACCACGCAGCCTGGCCCGGCCAACCGCCTCTTGTCGCGCCGCCGGGCGCAGCGGGTGGTGGAGATTTTGCAAGACATTGCCGGTTCCGATGCCCAGTTCCGCACCTTTGCCCGTGGCGAGTATCAGGCGGGCACGCCAGACGAGGTGGAGGATGAGAACGAGCGGGTTGTGTTGGTGTCGGTGGAAATTGTCGAAGAGGCGGCAGCGGGCGGTTCGCCGGGTGGGGCCAGTTCAGGTGGATAACGGCCGTTCCCCACAGGTAACATAGCTATGACAGAAACCTACATCTTTCAACTCAACATCGTCGGGCCAGACAGGGAGGAGACGCGGCTGCTGCCAGAAGGCACGGCCGTTTTTGGCCGCCAACCTGGGGTGGATATTTTACTGGAACATCCGCTGGTCTCCCGGCGTCATGCCCAACTGGTTGTCACCGCGACAACCTGTGAATTGACGGATTTGGGCAGCAGCAATGGTTCGCGGCTGAACGGCCGTGCCCTGCCCGCCAACTCCCCCACCTTCCTCAACCACAACGACGTGGTGGAAATGGGGCCGTTTAAGATGGTGCTGGGCGTAACGGCCGTGCAGCCAGAGCCAGAGCCGGAAAAAGAAAAGGAATCCGCCACGCCCGATAGCCCCTCGCCGCCTCACCCAGTCACCCCATCACCCCCACCGCCACCACCACCTGACATCCCATCACCCTTTCACCCTGTCAGTCCATCACCCATGCCGCCCGGCCTCTCCAGCCACTCCACACGCCTGCTTGGCTACCTGCCCGGCATTTACCACACCGACTTGATGAGCCGCTTTCTGGCCCTGTTCGAGTCCATCCTCATCCCGATAGAGTGGAATATAGACAACTTTGATCTGTACCTGGACCCGCAAACATCGCCGGTGGGCTTTTTGCCCTGGTTGTGCGATTGGTTCGCGGTGGTGTTTGATGATACGTGGACAGAACGGCAGCGGCGGCAGTTTTTGAGCGAGGCGGCGGAATTGTACGGCCGTCGCGGAACCCATTGGGCTATGGCGCGCCTGCTGGAAATCTACACCGGCCATGCGCCTAAAATCATAGACAAAGCCGAAAATCTGGACCCATTTACGTTTATCATAGAGATACCGGTTCGCGAAAAAGAGTTGAATCGAACCCTGGTTGAGCATATGATAGATGGCAACAAACCGGCCCACACCACCTATAAACTGCGTTTTAAGCAGTAATCGTTACAGGTTACACGTCACATCGGTTACACTTATTTCTACATTGTTCAGATAAGCTGTAACCTGACTTTAGTATGTTAAGTGTTTAGCGCACTAACAAACGAACACCCTAACAAACCGACACCCAAACACGTGATGCCCATGAACAACATAATCGGACAACAAGTTGACACGTATCGCATTGAGGCCCGGCTGGGCGCAGGGGGCATGGGCGCGGTCTACCGCGCCTATGACGTGGCCCTGGCCCGGCGCGTGGCCCTCAAGATCATGCACGAGCAGTTCGCCAACGAGCCACAGTTCCAGCGCCGATTTATGCAAGAGGCGCAGGCCATCGCCCGTCTTAGCCATCCCGCCATCGTCGTCATTCATCGCTTCGACAATAAGCAGGGCTACCTGTACATTGTCATGGAATACGTCAATGGTCTCAGCCTGGGCGCGTACATCAAACAACTGGCGCAGCGCAACCAGGTGATGCTGCTCAGCGAGACGGCGCACATCATTGCCCAGGTGGCCGACGCGCTGGGTTACGCCCATCGCCAGGGCGTGGTCCACCGCGACATCAAGCCGGACAATGTGATCATCAAGCCGCTGGACCAACCGGAGCGGGACGGCGAACCGCCGGTTCGCGCCGTGGTGACGGATTTTGGTCTGGCGAAGCTGCTGCAAGGTGGCATTGAGACTCAATCCGGCACGTTTATGGGCACATTGCCTTATATGTCGCCGGAACAGGCGCTGGCGAAGGAGGTAGACGGCCGTTCCGACATCTATTCCCTCGGCGTTGTCCTTTACCAACTGGCGACCGGCCAACTCCCCTTCGACATCAAAACCCCCACCGAAGCCGTTCTCAAACATCTCAACGAAGTGCCGCCGCCGCCGCGCCAGCTTCAACCCGGTTTGCCCGCCGCCCTGGAAGCCGTCATCACCAAAGCGCTGGCCAAAGAGCCGGCTGATCGCTACCAGACAGCCGAAGCGATGGCCGCTGCCTTGCGCGCCGCCGCCGCCGGTCTGACGCCGGAAGACGTAACCGTCTTCAAAACGGCCGCTGCCGTCAACGTCGTCAGCCTGATGACCCAACTGGAAACACCGGGCAACGTGGCCGAACCGGACCAGTGGGATTACAGCGCGCAAGCGCCCGGTCGTGTAGACCGGCTGATCATCGTCCACGAAGGCGAAACCACCCGGCCGCAAAACCTGGAGAAAAAATCGCTCATCATTGGTCGCACCGACGAAAATGACGTGGTCTTACCGGCCAAAGGCGTCTCGCGCCGCCACGCCCGGCTGGACAAAACGGCCACCGGCTGGCAAGTGACCGACCTGGGCAGCACCAACGGCACGTTCCTGGAAGGCAGCAAACTGCTGCCCGACGTGCCGGAAGCCTGGGAAGTGGGCGAAACGCTGCGGGTTGGCCCTTATCATTTGCAATGGCAGGCGGGGCAGCCAACGGCCGTGCCGCCGCTAGGCATGCCATTGGGTGGACAAACTTATCAGGCCACCCGCCCCATCTCCACTCCACCTGGCGC
>CALFEW010000352.1 GCA_937958365.1 uncultured Chloroflexota bacterium
ACCAGCTTCCCCAACGGCCGTGCCGTCGGACACTGAGCCGACGACCGGCGACCACATGGCCGAGATTGTGGCCGGCTTTTTTGTCAACACCTGGGGGGCGGTTCTCCTGCTGGCCCTGTTGGCCTGGCTGCTGTTTCCTCCCGGCGAGAGGAACCGATGGCGGTGAACGCGACGGCTTGGTGTGGCTGGCGGCCGCCAGCCACGCCTGACTTTCGGCCTTTCGCTCCGCAGTCCTATGCGAAACGCTTCCCCCTCCCCTTCGCCTGACCTGCTGGCGGCCAACGCCCGCCTGTTGGCGCTGCGCCGGACACTGGGGCGCGCCGGGGAGGCGTACGCGGCAGTGACGGAAAAGCACCCAGAATCGCCGGAAACGGCCGTGTGGCTGATGGGTGAGGGGGGATCTGGTTGACCGCCGTTTAAAGGGGAGAGATTGCTCTGCTGGCGATGAAGGCTGGGGGCAACTGGCGGATGGGTGTAGACGGCCGTTGGTTGGCGAGGCGGCCGTTGGCATGTAGCCACTGCATGGCCTGAGAACGAGGCTGGCGTCATTTATGGGCTAAAGACGCCAGCCTCGACGAAGAATTATCGCTGAAGCATTGGCAGATAAAGCAGGCGGACGATGAAGGTCTGTCCCTGAGCGCTGTTGTTCAGCGTTTCGAGTTCGCTGTCAGCCGGTTGGATAACGGCCGTGCTGGTAAGTGTGGTGAAGGGAACGGCCGTTGGTGACATGTGCACCACCACCGACAGCGTCAGTGGCTGGCTCTTGGCGGGTAATTCCCCCAACTCCCACACCAACGGCGACGTGGAGATTGGCGGCATACTGGCGCTGACAAACGCAAGTTCGGCCGGCAGCGTATACGTCAGGCGTGTTCCGGCAGCCACCGCCCCACCCCGGTTGCCATAGGTCAGCGTTTGTTCAATCTGCTCACCGGGCAAGCCGCTGCCACCTTCGACCGCCAACCACAAGTCTGGATGAGCCGATCCCAGGCTTACATCATCTACAAATAGCCAGGTGTTAGGCGCGTATTGTTCCTGATGCAGGCGGAATGTGAGAGTTATCGTCTCGCCTGCCCAGGGTGACAGATCAACCCATTGATGCTGCCACAGTCTATTTACCTGACTTTGTTGGGCAATAACAGACGTCTGACCATCGTCGAGCAGCACGTCAAAGCTGTTGTGCTCATCGGCTATTAGACCGTTGTAGAGATAAAAGTAAGAAAGAACCGGCGCTTCCATGCCTGCCGGAACGGAAACAGTTTGGGATAGGGTGAGGTCTCTGTCCTGTTGTATCCGGGCTGGTCCTATGTGAACCATACCTGATGTCCCTTCTATATCCTGACCAAAGAAGTGCGGCCATGCCTTCTGATCTAATTCAAAGCCCGCATAGTACAAATTTGGAACTTCTTGCCGATCTAGCTGATTGCCCTGGGCGTCCAACACGATATACACGTCATCTGTTAAAACCTGGTCCATCCAAAGAAAGTGAAGCCGGCCTAGTGCATCGGGGCGCAATATCGGTTTTCGATTAGGCGCCTCAGGCAGGGTGAATTGGGTGAAGCCGGACAACAAGCCGCTTGTTCTGGCATAGTGAGGGACGAAATCCTGTGCCCAGATTACATGGAGATAATCTTCCGGGTCTAGTAATACATCCACAAACGAATTGCTAATTCCCAAAAACGTAATGGGTGACCATGAGCCGACCGTGCGGCGCATGTAGTAAATCCCATCATTGCTGCTTGAAGTATTGGATATATAGACAAGATGGAGAACCCCATTCCCGTCAATGTTGAGTTTGGTCATAAGGCTGGGAGGATTAGACTGTTGACCGTAGGGTGTGATTTGTTCCGTTGGCGACCACTGCCCGCCTGGCGCTCGGAAGCGGTAAAACAGGTTTTTGCTTTTTAAAGAACTGGTTGAGGTCTCATACTGCATCCACACAAAGTGTACCGTGCCGTTTGGCTCAATCGCCAAATCCGGCACATACAACCAGGTTTTAAACCAGTCATCTCCCAGCGACTCGGCAATGGTTTCTTTGTTAGACCAAACGCCGTTGGTATCTCGCCAGGCATAGAAAAGGCGCCACTTATAGTTAGCAGTGAGATGCATCCAGGTTACGTGAATCACACCATCCGGGGCAATTTTGAAGTTGACGTGACGAAAATCTGTACCCTGGCCGGGAAATTCGTTGAAGTGATAGGTCTCCAGCGGACGCCAGATGCCAGCGGCGGTCTGCTCGTAGTAGCAAAGCCATTCATCATAAGGCGAAGAAAGCCTATTCTCAGCTACCCAAACCAATTGTACCGTCCCGTCGGCCTGGACTTTCATATCTTGCTGATCATTGTACCTGAGTTGACAGTCTGTGCTTTGGGGCAACTCTTGGACTGGACTCCACGAGCCGTCAGGGTCTGCTTGAAAATAGAGCCAGTTGTTATTATAGAACATGATGACATGAATCCAATTGTCGGCGCCAACGGCCGTGTGGAAGTTGGTGTAGTTTGGTCCAATTGCCAGGAGGTCGGGTTCACCATACAGTTGGATCGTGCCAAACTGAACTGATTGGTTGCCCGTATGGCGAAGACTATCCGTTAAAACAATTGCATCGCTGTCGGTCGTCCAGTTATCCTTTAGGGAACCGGCTTCAAAGTGGCCGTTGCCAATCACATCGTTGATGGGAGGTAAGGCCACCTGCACACTGGCGTCTGGTCCGAATGGGTAGCCCGTAACCGGCAGTGGGCCATAACCCGTCTTACTTACGGTGACGCTGTACACATCGCTAACACTGGCAATGTAGCTGCCAAAAGCGCCTTCGCTGCTGCTCAGGGCATTATTCAGCGCCAGAGGCGTGGTTTGAATAGCTGCGCCACCAATTGGCGCCCCCACATTATCATGGACCTGGCCGCCTATGCCCCAGCGGTAGAATGTGGTTGTGGCGTCGGCGTTGGCCGACCAGGATTCAAGATTTTGCGCCAGGTCCCGGCCGCGACTGCGCAAATCAAGCACGTCGCCAGGTTGTGCGTTCGTGGGCAAAAGAGCGGCTGAGAGGCTTGTTTCGGTCAACCAGTTCACCCACCAGGTACCATTCAGCCGGTACTGGAGGTCGAAGGAGGCTATACCGGAACTGCCTGGATCCGTGCCTCCCCAGGCGACGGGAAGATCTTCGTCGGCCCGGCTAAACGGGGGGAGCGGGGAAACGGCCGTTTGCGGTGGCAAAGCTTCGACGGTCGTCACCGCTTGATCGACGGGTGACCAATTGGAAACATTGTGGGCGTTGTCACGGGCGCGCACGCGGAAAGCATAGGTTTGCCCGCCCACGGCCGTATAAGCGGACGAAGTGAGTGTGGTGTTGGTAAGCCAGTCAGCCCAGCCGCCATTAACGCCGGTCTTCACCTGAACGTCGTAGCCTTGCATTCCCGCGCCGCCTGTGTCGCTGCCTGACCAGCGGACGACGATAGGCGCCGGTGAAGTACCGGGCAGTGGGACCGCTGCCGCTGTCGGCTTGATGACATCCCTGGTTTGCCAGTCAGGGTTCCAGTCCAGACCACTGCTGCTCAGCCGCGCCGTGCTGTTCTGCTGGACGCTGAAGGCGTCCAGATAGGCGTCCACCCAGTACCAGGCGCCCTGGTAGTAGGTGAAGCTGATGATGGTATAGGCGATGTAACGGCCGTCAGGCGACCAGCTATGCGCCCAGGCATCTATTTGCCCGTAAGGGTCATATTTCATTTGCTGGTTGGCGCCGTTGGCGTCCATCACCCACAGCTCCTGCCAGCCATCATTTTCCTGGTCGGCGTCATAGGCGATTCGGCTGCCATCTGGCGACCAGACCGGGTTGT
>CALFEW010000353.1 GCA_937958365.1 uncultured Chloroflexota bacterium
CGCCAGGAAGCGCAAAGCCTGCCCATTCGCAAAATACCAGACACCGGCGACCAGGAACTGCGTCTGGTAGACATTCAGGACTTCGACCTGACGGCGTGCGGCGGCACGCACGTGGCCCAAACGGGCAGCGTCGGGGTGATTAAACTGCTAAAAACCGAGAAACGGGGCGAAAAGCTGCGGGTAGAATTTGCCTGCGGACGACGGGCCTTGCAAGATTATGATCAGAAGCATAGTATTGTAAGCGCCCTGGCAGCCGAATTTACCACCGGAACCACACAGCTTCATGATTCGATCCTTCGCCTGCGCGAAGAGGCCAGGGAAACCCAGCGAACCCTCAAGAAAGAACAGACCGAACGACAACGTTTGGCCGCCTTGAACTTGTTGGCCGAAGGGGACAAACTGGGCGATGTGACCATCGTCAGCCGCACGTTTGGTGAGCAAGACGGCGCAAATTTAAAAACAGTGGCTTTACAACTGGTTCAGCATCCCCGCGTCATTGTTTTGCTGGGCCTGGTTGGGGCCAAAACGCAACTGGTATTTGCGCGTTCCGACGGCGCACCCGGCGACATGAAACAGCTCTTGACCATTGCTTTTGGCGAATTGGGCCAGGGCGGTGGTGGCGGGAATGAAGCATTTGCCCAGGGTGGCGGCCCGGCGGCCACCGAAGAAGAGATTCATCGGGCATTGAGGGCGGCGCAAACGGCCGTTTCCCGGCACATTCAATCAGACATACCGGCATGAACGAACTGGCAAAAAACGTTTTCGTAGAAACAAACTATATTGGCGTCAACGTCGGGGCCATCCTCACCTATAAAGGCCCCATCGCCGTGGATACGCCCACGTTTCCCCGCGATGCGCGCGATTGGGCGATGCGCCTGCACCGCCTGAGCCAGTACCCCCTGCAATTTGTCATCCTCACCGACTACAACGGCGACCGCACGATGAATACCCGCTGGCTGAGCGCCCCCAGCATCACCCACACGCAAACGGCCGTACGCCTGAACAGTTATGACAAACGTTACCCTCTCGCCTTCAGCGAAAGCCTGAACACCCGCTACCCGGATCGGGGCCGCGAATTCAACGCGACGACGGTGGAACGCCCGGCCATTAGCTTTGGCGAAAAATTGGCCCTGTTTAAAGGCAATCGGGAAGTCTGTCTGATAGCCGCACCCGGCCCGACTGCGGGCAATATCTGGGTGTACGTGCCGGATACGGCCGTTCTCTTCACCGGCGACACGCTCGTCACCAATACCCACCCCCTGCTCATTGACGGCAGTTGCCAGCAATGGCTGAAATCCCTGGACATGCTCGCCCATTGGCCGCAGCCCCTGCAAAGCATCGTCCCTGGGCGTGGCCCCATCTGTGACCAGGACGCCATCCAACCCATCCACAACTTCCTCAGCCAGATGCAGGAACGCGCCAGACACCACTGGCAAACCCAACAATCACGCGAAGAACTCAGCCGCTACGTTCCGGAATTTATCAACCAATTCCCGTTGGGCGACCTGCCAAACGATTGGGTTAAGCGGCAAATAAGACAAAGTTTGGAACGTGTCTATGATGAGATAAAATTAGAGAAATCGGTTGCGCCCGGCTTCTAAACGGCGCAGCCCAAAGCACCTCCTCTCCCGGATTGGGAAGTCCGAGAGAAGCATTGGAAGAGGGGAAAATCATGCAACAAAACCGCCATATAGACGATGCCTTAAGGCAGGTCCCGTTTTTTGCCCAACTCAGCCAGGATGAATTATCCGAACTATCGGCGCGTCTGGTAGCTCGACGGTTCAGCACCGGGCAAATCATCTTTCATTACGGCGATCCTGGCGGCCTTCTGTACATTATTCAGAAAGGTAAAATAAAGATCACCACCGCCACCCCGGAAGGGCAAGAAGCCTTGCTGGCAATTTTGGGCAAAGACGACTTTTTTGGCGAATTTGCCCTCTTAGACGAAGCGCCCCGCTCTGCTTCGGCCGAGGCCATCGAACCAACCGAGACCCTGACCCTGCACCGCGAAGATTTTATGCGTTTCTTGCGCAACAACCCGGATTTTGCCCTGCACGTCTTGCGCACCCTGACACAGCGTGTGCGCAACCTGAACAACCAGATCACCGACATTTTCTTTTTAGACTTGCCGGCGCGCCTGGCCCGCGTGCTGCTGAATCTGGCCGATCAACACGGTATCCGCACGGCTGAGGGCATCCGCATTGACCTCTCGCTGACGCAAACCGATCTGGCGGAAATGACCGGCGCAACGCGCGTGAGTATCAACAAGGCGCTGGGGCGCTTCCGGCGCGAAAAATGGATTTCCATCAAAGGCCGCCGCTTTACCATTCTGGATCAGGCCGCCATGCAAAACCTCATCCAGATTTCCGGGGGAACAGTTTAGGAATGAAAATTAAATAACTTACGGAACTGAGATTGGAGATTAGAGACTGGTTCAATCTCTAATCTCCAATCTCCTGTAGGTTGTTTAATCACCGTTCCTTAGCATCCAGTCTGTGTGTCACTGAACACTGAACGCTGTATTCCACCATCGGGGAACCATGAAGCTATACGCCATCAGCGATCTGCATCTTTCTGCCCTGGAAAACAGGCAAGCCCTCAAGGATTTACCGCCCCACCCCGATGATTGGCTGATCGTCGCCGGCGACGTGGCGCAAAATGTGCGCCGTTTTCGTGCGGCGTTTGCTTTGTTGGCCGACCGTTTTGCCAAAGTGTTCTGGACCCCCGGCAACCACGACCTCTGGACAGTGGACCCTACCGGCAACGATGCGCGGGGCATTTTTAAGTACAACGAGTTGGTTTCGATTTGCCGCCAGTTGGGGGTGGTAACGCCAGAAGACCCTTATGTTGTCTGGCCGGGCAGCGACCCGCCGCTGTTTATCGTGCCTATTTTTACCTTGTATGATTACACGTTTAGCGCCACCGGAGTTACGCCGGAAACGGCCGTTTCCTGGGCCGCCGCCTCTGGTCTGGAATGCGCTGATGAAAACTTCCTTTACCCCGACCCCTTTCCCACGCGGGCGGGCTGGTGCAATGCACGCTGTCGCTACACCGAACGCCGTCTGCAAAAAACGGCCGTGCAAGGCCAAATGATCCTCGTCAGCCATTTCCCGCTGCGCCAGGACCTCATAGACCTGCCGCGCATTCCCCGTTTCTCCATCTGGTGCGGAACCCACCAGACAGAAGATTGGCACATCAGGTTTCCGGTAACGGCCGTTATCTACGGTCACCTCCACATGCGCGACAGCATCACCAAAGACGGCGTGCGCTTCGATGAAGTCTCCCTGGGCTACCCCCGCCACTGGGACCAACACGCCGGCCTGGAAAGTTACCTGCGCCAGATTCTGCCCCGGCCGCCCTATGCCTACGTCCCATCTTCGCAATTACCCCAAATCTCCCAATTCGGTTAGAATCGCCAATTTGTTGGCCGGGCGTCCCAAAATTGACACCGATTAGCCCATGAGCGCTGCCAACTATCTGAACTCATGAAAAATTCAGCAAAAGACTAAGGCTTTTTTACAGCTTGTGTGTATAAAAACCTGAATCCATCAAGGCCTTTGGCGCTGGGGAAGCGCCGGAGAGTTGAAACCGCAACTTATGACGCCATTCCTTAGCAAGACAAACATCATGATGCACGCAGCGGAAGAGGATAAAACAGACACACCACCTACCACGAATACAGCCGATCAGCCCCACAAACGGCCGTGGAATTGGGAATCCATCAGCTTCATATTCCTGATCGCGATCCTTCTGATGGGCGCGTATTTTCGCTTTACCGGCTTAGATTGGGACCACGGCACACATCTCCACCCCGATGAGCGTTTTCTGAC
>CALFEW010000354.1 GCA_937958365.1 uncultured Chloroflexota bacterium
AGGGCGCTGCCCCAACCAGCCATCATCGTGCCCGGCACGCCTTCGGTGATGATGCGGCTCAGTTCGGCGGCGTCGGTGGCGCGGACGGTATCGGCGTTCAGGGCGACGCCCAGATCGCTGCCTTCGCCGTTGACGCCGTGGCAGATGGTGCAGTTGTTGGCGAAGATCTGGATACCGGCCGCCCATGCCGAACCGGACTCGTCGCTCAGGGCCATCACTTGCGCCAGCAGCGCCTCGTTCACCTCCGGCACGGGCAGGGTGGGGGGGATGAGACCCTGGGCGGCGGCCAGTTCGTTGACTTCGCCCCAGTCGCCGTAGCGGATGAGGGCGATGAGTTCGTCAATCTGGTAATCGGTGTAGACACCGCCTTCGTCGGCGTGCCAGCCGGTCATGATGGTGCCGTAACGGCCGCGGGCGATGGTTTTGTAGAGAGCGTCGTAATCGGCCGTCGCCAGGGCGGGATTGGCGAGCGCGGGCGTGGCGCCAATGCCTTCCCCGGCCGCGCCGTGGCAGACGGCGCAGTTTTCGACGTACATGACGGCCGCATCGGTGATGAACTCCTGGCGCAGCGTGTCCTGGGCGGCGGCCATGCGCTGTGGCTCCAACCAGCCATAGACCGGCAAGATGATAGCCAGCGCAAAAAGGGCAAAAAAGCTGAAGAGGTTGTGCTTGTTCATGCTGAGTCTCTTTGCTGGGGACGGGCGGTGTCTATCCATACCTGCCCGTCGCGGATTTCGACGGGGAAGGTGTCGAGTGGGCGCGGGGCGGGCGGGTTTTCCACCTGGCCGAGTTGGTCGAAGCTGGAGGCATGGCAGGGGCAGAAGAAACGGCCGTTGCCCGCCTCCCAGCTTACCGTGCAGCCCAAATGGGTGCAGCGCGTGTACAGGGCCAGAAAGTCGCCATTGTCATCACGAACCAGATAGAAACGGCCGTCGGGGAACTCCGTCACCGAACCGGTTGGGAAGCTATCCACAAGCCCGGCCGCGACCAGGCCGCCAAATTCGCCATCCAGGCGGCGCGGCTGCATAAACATCAGGCTCGCGCCGCCCAATTCCAGCAGCGCCAGGCCGCTGAGCGCCCCCAGCCCCAATTTCAGGAAACTGCGGCGGGTGAGGGAAGGGGTTTCGAGGGTTGTCATGGACATTCCTGTTGTTGGGAGATTAGAGGTTAACGCAACCCCAATCTCCAATCTCTTCTTAAAAAGGCCAGACCAGGCTCATGGCCGGGCCGCGAAAGAAGACGCCGATCATGGTGAGGACGATGAGACCGGTAAAGATGAAGGTGAACAGTCCCACCAACGCTTCGCCGTGGGTGAGTTTGCCGGCGCGCAGCAGGCCATAGATGCCCGCGAGTCCGGCCAGGGTGAGCAGCAGCGGCAGCAGACCGTTGGACAACAGCGTGGGCCAGGTGGACAGCCAGACAGAAAAATCTACCAGCCACTCATCGGCCAGCACCAGCAGCGGGGTGACGGCCCCGCCGAGCAGCGCGCCAAAGAGCGCCGCCTGCCGCCCACGCGCAGACCGGAAGTAGACGCCGATGCCGTCGCGCTTGTTGTCGAAGCGGGGGATGAACCAGACGGCCGTGAACCCAATCGCCGCCAAGCCCATCGCCGCCAGGGGGTGCATGTGCAGCAGCAGCTCTTGCAGACCCATGAAATACCAGGCCGCTTTGGCCGGATTGGGCGGGTGAAAGGGGTTCGCCAGCTCTTCCAGCGGCGCGGGTACGAAGATGGCCCAAAGCAGCAGCGCCACGATGAGGACGCTGGCGGCGGTGAATTCGCGCTCGACCAGGTGGGGGATTGTGGTCAGGCGTTCCACGGGGCGGCGTTTGATTTCGGATTTGGGATTTGGGATTTCGGATGAGGAAGAATCGTCGAGGGGTTGGGAGATGCCGCCGTCTTTGCGTACTTTCCAGAAGTGATAGGACATGAGGGCGATGAGCAACGCGGGCAACACGGCGACGTGCAGCGCGTAGAAATTGCGCAGCGCCCCCTGGCCCACCTGCGGCCCGGCCAGCAGAAAATCGCTGATGGCCTGGCCAATGAGGGGGATGTAGGCCAGCAGGCTTGTGCCGACAGTGATCGCCCAGTAAGCGAGTTGGTCCCAGGGCAGCAGATAGCCGGTGAAGTTGAAGGCCAGCACGATAAGCAGCAAGATGAGGCCGATGCTCCAATTGGTGGAACGGCCGTCTTTGAAGCCACCGGTGAAAAAGACGCGCAGCAGGTGGAGGAAGGTGGTCACCACCAGCAGGTTGGCCGACCAATGGTGGAGGGCGCGAATGAGCGAGCCAAACAGCACCTGCGTTTCGATGATTTGTACGCTCGTGTAGGCCGTTTCGGCGCTGGCGTCGTAGCGGAACATGAGCAAGACGCCGGTGAGGATAAGAACGGCCGTTAACGTAGCCGAAATCCCGCCCAATCCCCAGGTATACCGCCAGCGCAAGGCCGGGGCGGGCACTTTGGTGGGGTGCAGATGCAAAATCAGGTTATTGGCGACGGCGCGCATTCGGCTGCGGTCGTCGGTGGGCGCGTCGGTGGTGTAAAGCAGCCGCGTCTTCCAGGATGGGCGCGGCGCAGGGGTGTTGGACATAAGCCTGCTCCTTGTGAATGGATTGTCAGGCTGTAGTATGGGTGGCAGGCATGAAGAGGATGTGGAGAGGATGTAAAGATAATGTGAAGGGATACGGTTTGTTAGCGGCCGATCTAGCGGTAGATTTGCCAGCGCCAATGTCGCCGGTGACCAGACCCAGCCCGCGTTGGTGCAGCAGGAAGGTCAGGTGGGCGGCCATTCCCTGGCGGGCATGTTAGACTTGAGGTTGGCGGCCGTGGAAATCTCTTCATA
>CALFEW010000355.1 GCA_937958365.1 uncultured Chloroflexota bacterium
TAGGCGCAGCGGTGGGCAACGGCCGTTTCCCGTTCCCATTTACCCCGGCGTAAACCTGGTGGGTCGGTACGTCCCGGCCTACGGCCAGGGCGACGGCGCGCATTTCCCGCACCAGCGCGGCGTATTTCTCCGGCTTAAGCGATTGACGGCCGTCTGACCACGCTTCGTCTGGCTTCGGATGCACTTCCAGAATCACCCCATCCGCCCCGGCGGCTACGGCCGCTTTCGACGTTGCCCCGACGTACTCCCACTTGCCGGTCGCATGGCTGGGGTCCACGATGATGGGCAAATGGGATAGATGTTTGATCACCGGCACGGCGCTGATGTCCAGGGTGTTGCGCGTTTCGGTTTCGTTGGCGCGGATACCCCGCTCGCACAACATCACATTGTTGTTGCCGTGGCTCAAGATGTATTCGGCGCTCATCAGCCACTCTTCGATTGTGCCGCTGAAGCTGCGTTTCAGCAGCACCGGATGGCCCGATTTGCCGATGGCGTTCAGCAGGGCGTAATTTTGCATGTTGCGCGCCCCCACCTGGAGAATGTCGGCGTATTCGCATACCAGAGGAACCAGCGCCGGTTCCATCACCTCCGTGACGATAGGCATACCGGTCGCTTCGCGGGCTTCCGCCAGATAGCGCAGCCCTTCTTCGCCCAATCCCTGGAACGAATAGGGCGAACTGCGCGGCTTGTAAGCGCCGCCGCGCAAAATGTGCGCCCCGGCTTCTTTGCAAGCGTGGGCCACTTCCAAAAGCTGGCTGCGCCCCTCCACGGAACACGGCCCGGCCATCATCACCAGGTCGTGGCCGCCAATGGTTACGTTGCCCACCTGGATGATGGTGTTTTGCGGCTTGAATTCCCGGCTGGCGCCTTTGTAGGGCTTGGAGATAGGCATCACGCTCTCCACGCCGGACATTCGGCCAAGCTGCCGTGCATCAATGACACGGCCGTCGCCGATCACCCCAATCACCGTGCGCTCTGTGCCAATAATGGCATGGGTTTTGCAGCCCACCGCCTCTACTCGTTCAATAATTGCGCCAACCTGCGCCTGCGTTGCCAACGGTTGCATGACTACGATCATTTTCTTCCCTTCCTTATTTTGAGCTACAAGCTATAAGCTGTCGGCTGTTAGCTGAGAGCTAACGGCTGACAGCCAATTGCATCACCAAGTCGATTTCTTCGGCCGGCACGGGCGGCACGTCTTCTTTGTCTGGCCGCAGCGAATGGGCCTCGTGCAAGTACACGTGAATGATTTCCTGGGGATTCTTGCTGGTGTTCCAATGGAGCAAAATGCGGATGCAGCGGGGGAGGCTATTCGGCACGTTCATCTCGTGACCGCACAGCAGGGGCACATCAAACCAGCCAAGTTGGCGAGCCGCTGTAGCCGGATAAACGGCCGTGACGTCCGTGGTGGTGGTGAAATAGGCGCTGGCGACCATGTTGGGATCAATACCGTTGACCTGTATCATCGTGTACAGGAGTTCGCGGGTGGCGAACAGGATGGCTTCGGCGCTGTTTTCCGCGACGGTGGTGGCGCCGCGCACGCCGCGACACAGCAGATAGGGTTGGGGATACAGGGGTTCGTGGGTGGGGATACGGCCGTTTTTCATATGATTTCCTCCTCCGAAATAATCCTTTGGGAGACTCCAACCTCCCGGAAGTTGACTCTTGCCTGGAAAACAAAAAAGACGCGACCTGTTGGGCCGCGTCTTGTTGAGTTTGTTTGTTTGC
>CALFEW010000356.1 GCA_937958365.1 uncultured Chloroflexota bacterium
TCCTGCGTGGCCGTAAAAGCGGGCAACGGGGTCGGTTGGCTGAGCAAATTCGCCAACTGCTGCGCCAGGCTCCCTTGAGAGCCGTCCAGTATCACGCGGGCGGTGGTTTTCAGCAGAATCCGGTCCGCCAGCCCCATCTGATCTTCACGCAGCACAAAGAGACCGCCCCGTTGATTCAGCCAATGTTCGCTGTGGGTGCGATGGATGAGATGGTAGATAAAGCCCTGCATTTCCTGACCATAATTCGACTCTTGCTGGTTGAGGATAACCAGGTCAATTTTCAAATCGCGCCGCCGCCAATAGGTGTGGGCGTGCAGCAGGTCTAGCAGCAGTTCCCCATCCGTTTCCTGGTGAAGCTGGATGAGCAACATGGGGTAATCGCCGGAAATACCGAAGGCCCAAAGGCCCGGCTGTCCCTTGCTGTTGGCGGCCAGGGTGGCGGCGTCGGCGCGCAGGGCGGGGTGCGGGTAGAGCAGCAGGGACAATACCCGCTGCATCAGTTCTAGCTGGGTGACGGTTAAATCCAGTTGGCGTAGTTCCTGCTCGGCCAGACTGCGGGCGCGGGCAAAGGCGCGTTCCAACATCAACCACTGCTGGTAGCGCACAGCCCACTCGATGGCCTGACGGCGAGTGGTCGCGGCCAGGGTGATGAAGGCCAGACGAATGGCGGTGCGCGGCGCGACGGTAACGGTCAGGTTGAGGGCCATGATGGGGTCCAGCGTCGCGCCGGTGGTCTGGCTGAGACCCTCGGCGAGAGCGAGGGCGGACCGGGCGGTACGGCCGCGCCCCAAGAACTTAGTCCGGTCGCTTTCGTGGCCCCGGTAACTGTCCGGCAAATTGTCAGAGACCAGCATGTGGAGCAAAAAGAGGGGTTCGTCGCCGGCAGAACGAGGGCGGCGGCGGAAGAGCAGGGCATGATGGGCGGGCAGGTATTCGCTTTCAACAAAAAGATTGGCGAAGGCGGGATGGCGTTGGTCGGCGGCGGCCGGTCCCAGGACCACTTCGGCGTAGCTGGTGAGGCGCATGCGGCGCGGCCGGTCGCTGTCGTTGGTCAGGTTGATATAGCGGATTTCCACGTCGTCTTCGGGGGCGATGGTGAGGGTCATTTGCAGGGCAATGTGGTGATCGTAGCGGCGGAATTCGGCCATGTGGGGGTGGAAAAGCAGTTCCTGGGCCGCCGGGCCGGCCGCCGTAGGCTGCAAACCGGCCGACCAAAGGTCGCCGCTGTCCAGGTCTTGGATGTAGAGCCACTGCCCCCAGTTGTCCAGGGTGGCGTCGGGCCGCCAGCGGGTGAGGGCCACGTCTTGCCAACTGCTGTAGCCGCTGCCGGCGTTGGTGATGAGGGTGTGAAAACGGCCGTTTGACAGATAATGCACCAGGGGCATGGGGGTGTCGGTGGGCACAGACCACGGGGGATAGGAAACGGCCGTTTGCCCCACCCGACCCTCGGTTTCTTCGGGCTGCGGCGGACGCTCATCGGGTAATCGCAAGGGGACTTGTTCTTGCAGCAGCAGTTCCACACTTTGGATGTGCGGGTCGGCATGGAAACGGGCGACCATAGGGTTGTCGTGCAGATAATTGACCAGCGAGAGCAAAATCATGCCCTGGTGGTGGGCCATATAGGAGCGTACAATGGCCGATGATTGTCCCAATTCCAGCCGCGCCGGGGAGAAATCAAGGGCTTCATAATAGCCATACCGCCCCATCATCCCTAGCCGGTTCAGATGGGCCATATTTTGGCTGACGGCCTGCGGCTGAAAAGGCAGCGCCAGGATCGAGGCGTAGGGCGTGATCACCAGATCATCGGCCAGTCCCCGCTTAAAACCCAGGCCCGGCGCGCCAAAAGCGCGATATTGGTAGTTCAGACTATTGTCAAAGGTGTAAAAGCCGGATTCAGAAATGCCCCAGGGAACCTGATGCGCCTGACCGTAGGCGATCTGGTGCGCCACAATGTGGCCGTAACTCTGGTTAAGGAAAGCGCCCTCATAACTACGCATCAGCAAGGGCGGCATCAGATATTCAAACATGGTGCCGCTCCACGAGAGCAGCGCCAACCCTTCTTTGACCTCGGTTAAGGGGCGGCCTAAATGCAGCCAATGGCTTTGGGGTACCTGGTTTTGGGCAATGGCGATCAGGCTGGCAATGCGGGATTCAGAGGCCAGCAGGTCGTAGTAATTGGGGTCCAGGCGGCCCGTGGCCAGACTGTAGCCAATGTGGAAGATTTGGCGCTGGCTGTTAAACAAAAAGCCGAAGTCCATCTCGGTGACAAAGGCGTTGGCCTGGTGGGCCAGCGCTTCATAGCTCATCAGGAGCGGCGTTATTAGCAGGCGGGTGGATTGCAGCGCGTCAGCCAGTTGGCGGCGCCAGAGATGGGCAGCGGCGGCGGCGGCGCTGGTTGTGCTGGCGGGGAGCAGGTGGTGTAATTGGGCCAGAGCGGTTTGACCGGCCGTACACAGGGCGGCTATTTCGTCCAGGCGGGGCGTGAGGGGTAAGGCGGCGCGGAGCATTTGCCAGGCGGCCGATACAGCCGGGTCGGTGGATTGGGTGAATAAGTGGGGCGGCTGGCTAAAGGGCAGCACCCAGGGGAGCAACGTGTCCAACTCGCGCTGCATTGCCTGTAAATGATGGTGGATGCGCTCGGCGTACACACGCCAGGTATGTATTTTGTGGGCTTCGATGGCGTCGCCAGCTTCAACCAGAGCCATGAGGTGGTTGGAGAGGGCCGGTTGTTCGTGGGCGAGCAGGTGTAGGAGTAAGCCGCCCCACTCTTCCGGCTGGTGCTGCACGGCTAGAATTTGTTGCCGCATCTGGGCCAGATGTTGGTGGACGGCCGTGGCAACGCCCTCGCTATCTAACGCTTCGTCTAAAATAGACAGCGTGTCTAACAAGCCCTGCCATCGCTGCCAGCGCCAGGCGGGCTGCTGTGGCAGTGTCTGGCAGCCTTGCCTGAGGGTTATGAAACAACCCGCCAGATTGCCGCTGTCTACGGTGGAAACGTAACTGGGCGGCAGCGGCGCCAGGTTGCGGGTATCTATCCAGTTCAGGAAATGGCCGCGATAGCGATCCAGCTTGTCCAGGGTATCAAACGTGGAGCGCAGACGCAGGGTGAGGGTTAGTGGACTGAGATAACCCAAATCGTAAGCGCCTAAAACGGATAGAAGGTAAAGCCCGATGTTGGTGGGGGAGGTGCGGTGGGCGACCACGCCACGCGGGGACTCTTGAAAGTGGTCGGGCGGCAGCCAGTTGTCGTCGGGGCCGACAAATTCTTCAAAAAAGAGCCAGGTGCGGCGGGCCAGGCTATGCAATTCCTGGCGTTGGTGGGG
>CALFEW010000357.1 GCA_937958365.1 uncultured Chloroflexota bacterium
CGGCGGCGAACGGTCTCTGACGGCCGCTGCCCTGATCTTCTCGCTGCTGAAAGTGTCGCCCACGCCGTTTTGCGTCATGGACGAGGTGGACGCGGCCCTGGACGAGGCCAACATCAACCGCTTCCGCGAGCTGCTGCGCGAACTGAGTTTAAAGAGCCAGTTTATTGTCATCACCCACAACCGGGGCACGGTGCAGGCGGCGCAAACGATTTATGGCATCAGCATGGGCAGCGACAGCGCCAGCCAGGTGATTTCCATTAAGCCGGAAGATTATATGAAGCAGGGGACTTTGGTATAAAACCGTCGTGCGTCACCCGCCGATGGAGGCGACGCACGATGGATGGGTGTGGGTTAGACGGCCGTTTCCGCCGTTTCGCCATGGACGGCGGCGAGACGAGGCCGGGTGAGGTCAATTTCAATCGTGGAAGAGGCGCCATCCATCTTGCGGTTGACGACGTAGGGCAGTTTGTTGAGGATGATCAAAACGCCTGTGTTGTTGTTCATAACGTCGGCGACCAGTTTTTTTATGCCGCGTTCGCGGGCTTCTTCGACCAGCAGCAGCAGCAAGGCGCCGCCAATTCCATTGTTGTGCATGTCATCACGTACGGAAACGGCCGTTTCGGCCACGCCCTCACCCAGACAGACATAACGCGCCGCCCCCACCGGCGCATTTGGGTGATCCGGCAAATCGGCAAAAGCCAGCAAACCCTCTTGCCGCTTTTCATCCATGTGGGCGATATTTTCCGCCTCAAGCCAGATACGTCCGGGCTGTATGTGATCGGTCGTCTGATGAAAACGACGGTAGCGGCTGTCGGCGCTCATGTGTTCAAAGATGTCTACCAGATACACGGCGTCATCGTAAGCCAGATGCCGCACGCGGATTTCCAGTCCATCCTTCGCAATAAATGTATTAAACATAGTTCTTGTTTTGATCGTCTGTGCCTGCAACATAACCACCTCAGTGATCTGATTTTGTATGATGGGCGCAACTGATTCTGCGTTGTTCGCATGTTGCCGGGGGAAGTATTGGTAAGATTAAATATTTGCTTCAGCTCCCATAACGCACTGCGTCACGAACGAGGATAGCACAACTTGGAACCTCAAGCAAGCAGTCCTTACGTACCAATTATCATCGCAATATTTGACATAAAAACAAAATGGCCCAATCTTGAGGATTGAGCCATTGGAACATGAAGGGGAAACGGCCGTACCCTACGACCGCTTACTGTGATCCACCGCCTTCAAAATCTTTAGATTCAGCACAATAAACCGCCAAAACTGATACAGCTTGTTATTCATCCAAAACCGTTCTTTGTCGGTAATCTCAATCTTGCCCACTTCAGAATTTTGTGTCATTTTAACCTCGAAGAAGCTGATAGTTGATAGTGGGGAATACCCGCTATCAACCACTAACCACTATCAACTAACCACTATTCCGGAATCATCTGCCAGCCGATGCGGCCCTGTAATTTGTGCATGAACGTGGTATGAATCATGCGCTTCATCCACGCGCCCGCCAGGCCCATTTCCATGTGGGTGACAAAGTTGTCACGGCCGTCTTCGTTGGGATAGCGGCGATGGTCGGGAACCACCGGGTAAATCATGATGGTCGCCGCCGAGCCATCCCAAAGCGAATCGCCCATGGAGGCGATGCAGGCGGCGGCCATTTCGGTCATGCGCTCACCGTGGGTCATACGGCCGTGTTTCACCAGATCAATAATATTCTTCGCCACAATCCGGCCAATAATTCCCGACACCATGCCCGTGCGCGGCGGCGTGGCTGTGATGCTGGTTCCGTTGGGCGTCACATGCGGCTGCGAGATAGGTCCGGGCGGCGCGAAGGCAATGCCCGCCGCAAAAATGCTCTCGTAATTGGGGTTCTGGTAAACCTCCGGCCAGGCGTTGGGATTACGTGACATAATCTCGTAAGGTTGGCCGTACACGCCATCCACCATCACAAAACCGGCCGGATTCACCACCTTCGCCGACACGTCTTCGCCATCTTTGCCGATGTATTTCAGCGGCATACCCGTGAATTGGGGGATGAGCATGGCGTAGTCGTAATTGGTTTCGCCGAAGTTACCGGCGTAATCTTCCCAGTGGATGGCCTGGTCGTTGACCTCGCGCACCCCTTTTTGTACGTGCCAGGCGATGCCGTATTCGCGGAAAACGGCCGTAATAAAATCCTCGCTCGTCACCATCTTGCCCTGATACTTGGCCTGCACGCCGCGCACACCAAAGTCCCCCACCGCCCGCTCATTAGACAACCACACCAACTCCGCCTTGTCACGCACCCCCTGCCGCAGCAAATCCTTGTGAATGTTGGTGATGTACTCAAACGCCGCCCCCTGGCAGGTGGCCCCAGGATGGCCCGTGCCAATCACCAGTTTGCGCTGCTCGCCCTTTTTCATGCGCGCCACGTTTTCCAGATAAGCGTCGCGGCTCTCAATGGCGTGCGCCTGAGTACAAATAGAGTAAGTATTGCCGGCCTGCGGGCCTAATCCGGCCGTCGCCTCAAAATTCAGCTTCGGCCCGGTGGCAATGATCAGATAATCGTAATCCACGCGCACCCGCTCGCCCTCGCCGCTGCCCTTCTTTTCGGCGATCACGTAGCGGTCATCGGGATGGACTTCCAGCACCTTGCCATGCACAAAATTGACGTGGTTCCGGTCGTAGACCGGCTGCAAAGGGAAGCGCGTCTTTTCCGGTTTCATG
>CALFEW010000358.1 GCA_937958365.1 uncultured Chloroflexota bacterium
AACCAATTGTTAGCCGCGCTCATCCAATCGGGCTATCGTGCGCCCATCACCAGTCTCGACGCTTTTTGCCAGACGCCCTGACAAGACATCATTTTCATGAAACCCATCATCTCCATCGTCATTCCGCATTTGAACGGCCGTCACCATCTCGACGACTGCTTGCAATCGCTGCGCCGCCAGACGTGGCGCGATTTTGAGACGCTGCTGGTGGACAACGGCTCCACCGACGGTACGCAAGCCTACCTGGCCGAACATTACCCAGAGGTGAAGCTCATCCAACTGCCAGAAAACCGCGGTTTTACCGGCGCGTGCAACGCCGGCTGGCTGGCCGCCCAGGGCGAGATCATCATTCTGCTCAACAACGACACGGAAGCCGACCTGAATTGGCTGGCGGAAGTGATGGGCGCGTTTGCGCGCCATCCGCGGGCGGGCAGCATCGCCAGCAAAATGCGGCTCTTCGACCGGCGCGACCATTTGCACACGGCCGGCGATTATTACCGCGTGGATGGCATCCCCGGCAATCGCGGCGTATGGCAGGAAGACGTGGGCCAGTTCGACCAGGAGGAGATGGTTTTTAGCGCCTGCGGCGGCTCGTCGGCCTATCGGCGGGCGATGTTAGACGAAATTGGTTTTTTGGACGACGACTTTTTCTTCTCCTGCGAGGACGTAGACGTGGGCTGGCGGGCCAATCTGGCGGGTTGGGAGGTGTGGTATGCGCCAACGGCCGTTATCTACCACAAGCTCAAGGCCACCGGCGGGGCGGTGACGGGCAGTTATTATGACGGCCGTAACTTCCTCTACCTCATCTGGAAAAACTACCCATCCGGCCTGCTGCGGCAAAACTGGCGGCTTATCATCCGCGCCCAACTCACCATCACCAGGGAAGCGCTGCGCCATTGGCGCGGCGAAGCGGCCCGCGCCCGACTGCGCGGCCAGTTGGCCGGGCTGTGGGGCATTTTCAGAATGTGGCCCAAACGGCAACAAATTCAAGCTATCCGGCGTATTGATGACGATACCCTGACGGTGCGCCTAAGTCCTGTTGACGCCCCTGTACAGGGCGGGTAACATTGCCACGCTGGTTGTGTGGCAGCCGTAAACCATCCTAGATATGGAACGCGGATTACGACAGATGGACAACAGGCAGCCAGCCGAATTTGCTATGAAAAGTCGAGAAGAAGAGATGCAACCGTTTTTATCTGTCATCATCCCTGCCTATACGGAAGAAAAGCGCATTGGCAAAACCCTGGAGGCTGTCTACGCTTACCTGTCGGCGCAGCCATTCACCTGGGAACTCCTGGTCGTTTTGGATGGACCACAAGATAAAACGCCGCAAATTGTGGCCGATTTTGCCGCCGGCAAGGCCAACATTCGCTGGATTGATCGCCGGCAAAACCGGGGCAAAGGGTACACCGTGCGGCAGGGGATGTTGGCCGCTCGTGGCAAAATCCGCCTCTTCACCGACGCCGATAATTCCACCGACATGAGCCATTTCGACAAGATGAAGCCTTTGTTTGACCAGGGGGCCAGCGTGGTCATCGCCTCGCGGGATGGTAAAGATGCACCGGCGGCGCGCCAATCGGTTCCGCAACCCTGGTACAAGCGCTTTTTGGGCAACGCCGGCAATTTGTTTATTCAGTTGATGGTCGTGCCGGGCATCTGGGATACGCGCTGCGGGTTTAAGGCGTTTTCGGCCGAGGCGGCGCAGCAGGTTTTTCGCGTGGCGCGCATGAACGGCTGGAGTTTTGACGATGAATCGCTGGCGCTGGCCCGCCGCTTTGGTTACAAAATCCAGGTTGTCGGCGCAGACTGGAACGACGCCGAGGGCACGCACGTCAGCAAGCTGGATTATTTCAAGAATATCGTCGAAGCGGTGCGTATTCGCTGGTATTTGCTTACCGGCGTGTACAATCACCCGGCGGAAATGATGGATTTGTCTACCGTCACCATTCACCACACCTGATTACCGTGGCCTCGTTGGAATTGGAAACGGCCGTTCTCACCACCACCGGCCTGCCCCACATTGCCGGACTGGATGAGGCCGGGCGTGGCGCGTTAGCCGGTCCGGTAGCCGCCGCCGCCGTCATCCTCCCGCTGCACGACCCCGATGCTCTGGCCCACCTGCACGGCGTTAACGATTCCAAGCAGCTTTCTCCCGCCCGACGTGAAGCGTTGTTCGAGCAAATTACCCGGTTTGCCCTGGCCTATGGCATTGGCCTGGAACCGGCGGAGGTCATTGACGAAATTGGCATTATGGCGGCGACGAAACGGGCGATGGTAACGGCCGTTGCCCAGCTAAACCCCGCAGCCCAACACCTCCTCATAGACGGCCCCATTCGCCTGCAATCCATCTCACTCCCCCAAAAAGCCATCATACGCGGCGACAGCCTGAGTTTGAGCATCGCCGCCGCTTCCATCCTCGCCAAAGTCACCCGTGACCGAATCATGGTAGAGTTAGACGGGCGCTTTCCGCACTATGGATTTGCGCAGCACAAAGGGTATGGCACAGCCCAACACCTGATCGCCCTGCAACGGTTTGGTCCTTGCCACCTGCACCGCTATTCCTTCGCCCCTATCCGCCAACCGCTGTTGTGAGATTCCCTCGTGAAACAGACAGGAGGTTGAACCTTTCAGGGATAACACCGCCCGTCGCTCATGTCTTGAAATTTCTTGACAGAATAGTTCTACGCCGTACAATTCCATCAAGTATTGTCTGCGTTAAACAGAGGATAACGGCTATGCAGCGCGCACATTCATGGCTAGAAGACAAAGAAAAACGGCAGCGATGGATCACCTTCATCCAATCGCTGAACCCAGACATTGATCCAAAAGCTGTCGAGTTGATGGACGAACTGCGGCTGGCTTCCCGGTCCATCTTCCAGGCGAGCGAATCCGGTCTGGACGAAGCCGGGCGCTCCTTTGCCCAATATCGTGTTCTCATGCACCTGTTTTTCGCCGAGCAGATGGGCGAGCGCCGCGACTTGAACCCCTCGGAAATTAGCGACCGGCATGGGGTCAGCCGGAATACCGTGAGCGCCCTCATTCGCACGCTGGAAGACGATGGTCTGGTGGCGCGCAGCCTGGATGAAAACGACCGGCGCAAATTCAACATCGGCCTGACCGACGCGGGGCGGGAACTGGTGCGCGAACATGCGCGCACCCATTTTCAGACGATTGGGCGCTGTTTTGCGGCGCTAACGGCGGAAGAACAAGAGACGTTAAGCGGGTTATTGGGCAAAATCAATTTGCAGGCGCGGCAAACGGCCGTTTCCTGACCAATAGCAGTCTGTCGGAATCGTCCAAATAGATGCACGGATGACACGGATTTACACCATGACAAAGAAATTCCAACGACGCTATTATCGTAG
>CALFEW010000359.1 GCA_937958365.1 uncultured Chloroflexota bacterium
GTTTTTATAGTTGAGACGGTGACGGTAAAACGGCTCACAGTAGAGGGTGTTTAATCTGGCTGCGGCAAAAGAGTCACCAACACTTCATTTAAGCGGCGGTAGCCGACGGTGTTGAGATGAAAATAATCGGCCGCGTATTCGTCGCGCAAGACGCCTTCAGCATCAGCGAGCAGGGCATAGGCGTCCAGGATGATGACGTTGTCGGCGGCCAGGGCGCGCAGGGCTTCGTTGACGGTTTGCACGGCCGTTTCCACCTCCGCCGACCAGTACATTCTTTCCAGCAGCGGCGGGGTTTGCACCGGAAAAATGGTCGTCAGCACCACCACCGCGCCATCGGCGGTGGCCTGGGCGACAATCTGGCGGATGTTGTCTGTGGTGGCGGCCACAATCGCCGCCTGGTCGGCGGGCAGCGCCGGAATAACGCGCAAATCGTTGATGCCTACCTGCACCACCACCACGTCTGGACGCAGCGGGGTGACATGGGCCTGGTAGCGAAGGTTGGTTTGCACGGCCGTTTGCCCATCCAATCCCCGGTTCACAAACACAAACGCGCCGGCGCCTGGCGGGACAGGCCAGTCCGCCGCCCGCGAATCGCCATAAAACAACACGGTTTTGCCCTGATCAGCCATCGTTTCCGCCTCGCTTTCGGGGCCAAATCGCTCCAGGCCCAATGGATCCAACGTCACCCGGCTCAATTCCCGGTATAAATGCCGCGAACGTTTCACGAGGAAATAATTCAGGCTGAGGGAAATGACCAGCAGGATGAGCAGCCCTGCCAGAGGCAGCACAACACGATAACTCAGATTCATAGAACTACCTGATGGGATTGTTTACAGGCAACGGTGCGGACCGGCGGCGCAGATTAAGCAGCGCCGCCACAGCAATGAGGAGAACGCCGATGAGTTCCAGCAGCCAGTTAATGCGGAGGCCACCCGTAAAACGTGACAATTCGGGCAAATAAATCCCGTAAAACGAGGCAATGCGCACGCCAACGAATCGCAAAATCGCCAGCAACCCTAACAAGAGAAAGATGTAGCTGCGCCAATAGCGCCGGACGCTCCAGCCAATCACCGCCACCGAAACCAGCCCAATTAGAGCAAAAACCAGGAGAAAAAGCACCTGCGCCCGCTGGCCGTATGCGTACCAGCCCTGCTCCCAGGCGATGCCTTTGATGGTGGATGTAAACCAGGTTTGTAAATCCAGTTCTTTATTGAGGCCCAGAAAAAAGAGCAGAAAGGCCAGTCCCCCCCAAATGAGGGCGTGTGGCCGCGGGTCGCCATCGGGAAAGATTCGTTTGACGGATCGAGCGCAAAGCAGGCAGAGAACGGCCGTCACCAGGTAAACGGCCGTTGTCAACCAACCCAAAAACGTCGGGTCGCCGCCGACAACCTGCGCCGAAATCATCGCAGTCACCGCTAACGCCATCATGACCATGCCCTCACCTAGCACCTTCTCGGCCAATCCGACCCAGATGCGTGTGTTGGAACGAATCAGGATATTTGAGACCATAACCAAACACCCGATCCAGGCTGGAATGCCCCAACAAAATCAGCCCCACCAGTTGCAGCCATGGGACCTGCCCGTAGCTACCCAATACAAACAAGGCGACGGCCACGCCTTTGTGGTGAACCAGGTTGTAACTCCATGCGCCCACTTTCGCCCCCAGCAAATAACCGAGCATGCTGAGGTCGGGCAGCAAAAACAGAACAAAAAACCACCACCAGGCATAATCCAGCCCAAGAAAAAGATAAAAGGCCAGCAAGGTTAAAAAAAGTTCTTCAATTCTGATCAAGTTCTTCATATCACCCGCTCGATAAAGTCCACCGTCAGCGCCGCCACCTGCTCCCACTCCTTGTCAATCGCCACCACGTGGGAGGAATTCGCCATCCACACCAGTTCCTTCACATCCGAGGCGACGCCATCCAGAATGATTTGCCCCGCCGCCGGGTCAATCGTCGTGTCGTGGCGGCCCTGCACTACCAGCACCGGCTGTGTGATGCGGCCCAGGCGGCGGCGCACTTCGCGCCCCAGGCGCAGCAGTTCCATCGCGCCGCGCAGCGGATTCACCGGGTAGCCTTGCCAGAGGTCGCTGCCATCCAACGTCTCTTTGGGCACAAATTCAATAAACGGCGCGGCGGCAT
>CALFEW010000360.1 GCA_937958365.1 uncultured Chloroflexota bacterium
GTCAATGTCGGGCATGGAAACGCGCCCCGGATTCAGGAAGCGCTCAAAAATCAGGCCGTTGGGCAGCGGATCAATGCTGGTAATGCCCAGCGTATAGGCCACGACCGATCCGGCCCCGGAGCCACGCACGTTCCACCAGATGTCGTTGTCTTTCCATTCCTGGTAGCTGCTGTAGGGGAACGGGTCGCCGTGCATTTCCCACCACCCATCGCTGCGCACCGCCCATTCGCACAAATCCCACACGATGAGAAAGTAGGTGGCAAAACCCATCCGCCCGATGACGGCCAGTTCGTGTTCCAGCCGCGCCCGCAGCGCCTCGTCATTGTTGGCGCGGTCATCGCCATAGCGCCAGGCCAGCCCTTTGTCGCACAGGTGGCTCAGGTAGCTATCGGCCGTGTAGCCTTCGGGTACCTCAAATTGGGGCAGATGGTAGCCCTCGTGGTCCAGATTCACGTCGCACATTTCGGCGATGAGCAGGCTGTTGCTCAGTGCGCCGGGTATGTCGCCGAACAGGGCGGCCATTTCGCTGTGCGATTTCAGGTAATACTCTTTGTCGGAGAAGGAAAGTTTGGGCGCGGCGACGGTGGAGCCGGTCTGGATGCAGAGCAGCACTTCGTGGGGATTAGCGTCTTCGGCGCGGGTGTAATGCACATCGTTGGTCGCCAGGAAGTTCTTCTCCAGGCCAAAGTGCTTCGCCATCTCGACGAGTTTGCGGTTGATGTCGGTCAGTTCGCCGATGTGGTGCTCTTGCAGTTCAATGAACAGCCGCTCTTTACCGAAGATGTCCAGGTATTCGCCCATCAATTCGTGGGCCAGTTTCATCTTGCCCGCGCCGATGGCCCGTGGAATTTCGGCAGCCATGCAGCCAGTGGTGGCGATGAGGCCGTCGCTGTGGCGGGCCATGAAGGCACGGTCTATGCGCGGTTTATAATAGTAGCCGTCCAACTGGGCGGCGGTGGCGATTTGCAGCAGGTTCAGGTAGCCGGTCTGGTTTTGCGCCAGCAGCAGCATGTGGAAGCGCTCTTTGTCGAGCTGCGGGTCTTTGTCCTGCATTGTCCGCATGGAAATGTAGGTTTCGATGCCGATGATGGGCTTGACGCCGGCGCTTTTGGCGGCCCGATAGAAGGGCATGGTGCCATACATCGCGCCGTGGTCGGTGAGGGCGATGGCGGGCTGGTTGAGTTCCACAGCGCGGGCGATTAGTTCGTCTATGCGGCTCAGCCCATCGAGCAAGGAGTATTCGCTGTGGACGTGCAGGTGGGCAAAGGGTTGGTGATTGGTCATGATTAGTCGAGTAGCCGGTTAGTCTGGTAGTCGGGTTGTTGGTTGGATGTGGGGATTTGTTGTGTTTTCCCGCAGGGAGGAGTATAGCATATGCGAACGGCGATGCGGGAAATTTTAAGGATGAGTTTGTTGTGGGGGAAACGGCCGTTCCCCCTTATCATTCTACTCTTTTTGGCGGTTTGGCCGATGGTCTGTACAATGTTTTCAATATGGACTACTCAGTCAGGTTCCTCCAACTGGATTCTAACGGGAAGCACTGTGGTCATTTGTACGTCGGGCAAAATCGCCTTTCACTGGTAGCCGATTATGGCTCTCCCTGGCTCAAGGATGAGCCGGGCAAGGTACGTCTGGCACGGCCGTCTGGCGAATTCATCGCCTCGCTGGAATTTCCCGGCCTGAAAACGACCAGCAAAGGCGGCAATCCCCGGACCAACTATGCTCTGGTCTATGACCATGCGGTTTACGCCATCATCACCGAATATCCCTGGCCCCAACCCAACGAACCAGACGCCGCCCCTTATTTTGAGATTGAAACGGAAGGGCAGCGCTGGGTGGCTTTGAATCGGCCAGCCGACGGCCGTTCCCCCACCGCCTGCTACGTATTATGCGCCGACGCCCCGGCCAATTTCCAGCCCTACACCCAACCACTAGACAACTGCCTGAGCGACCCGGTCGGTCAGATTGACCGGCAAGAGGCTGCGTCTGAGTTTGTGGTGATGCTGCCAGACGGCCGTTTCCGGCAAGCGCAGCTTATTCTCCTCTCCCTCGTTTTCCTCATCCACCAGCTACCCGCCTAACACGCTGCCCGCGGCGGAATGTACTTCATGGCGCGTTCGGCCAGCGCCGTGATTGTCAGGCTGGGGTTCACGCCCACGTTGGCCGGGATAGCGGAACCGTCCACCACGTACAAACCAGGGTAGTTGAAGACCTCGTGGTTCGCGTCAATCACCCCTTCATCCGGCGCGCCGCCGATGTGGCAGCCGCCCAGAATGTGGGCGGTGATGGACAGATTGCCCACGCTTTCCAGCAATGTGTTTTGCGGCACGCCGCCGCTGTGTTGGGCAAACAATCGCGCCGCCTCGTTGGCTTCGGGGATGTAGGCGGGAGCGCGTTTGCCGGAAGCGGTGGAGGTTTGCAGGCCGTAACGGAAGCCGGTGAGGGGAGAACGGCCGTACGTAAACCCAATCTGGTTATCCAATACCTGCATGGTAGACAACACGCTGATGCGCTGATTCCAGTTGGCGCTGCGCGGCGAAAGGGTGGCCTGCCCCGGCTGGCGCAAATAGCTGGCTAAGGTTTGCAAAGCACGAGGGAACGGCCGTTCCCCATCCACCAGCGGCCCCGTGTACCACTTCATAAACGTATAGCCAGGCGGAAAACGGTTTTGCGTGATGTGCGTATGGTCGTTGGCGTAAAAGTGCGACGTAATAGCCGGGCCGCCCTCCGCCAACTGCGCATCTGGCCGATTGTCCAGAATACCGGTGATGGCTTCGCTGTTGGTCCGCACCACCCGCCCCAACTGCGCCGAAATGCGCGGCAGCGTGCCCACCACGTCCCGATTGTGAAACAGCAGCTTAAGCGTGCCCAACACCCCGGCGGCCAGGATGACTTTACCGGCGCGCAGCGGCGCGTAGCGCACCCACCGGTTGAATGGATGACGCATTTCCACGGCATACCCACCGGGGATAGGCTGAATGGTGGTCGCCTGTCGTTCGGGCAAAATTTTGACGCCAAGCTGTTCGGCCAGGTAGAGATAGTTTTTGTCCAGGCTGTTTTTGGCGTTGAAGCGGCAGCCCGTCAGGCATTGGCCGCATTGGCGGCAGCCGGTGCGCGCCGGGCCACGGCCGTCGAAAAACGGATCGGGGGCAGTTACGTCTGGCTGACCCATGTAAATGCCCAGGGGAACGGTGTCAAACGTATGGCCGGCTTGCATGGAAACGGCCGTTTGCCGCAAATAGCCATCCATCTCCGCAAAATAGGGATTGGGCGTGACGCCCAACATCTTTTTGGCGGTGGCGTAATACGGCCGTAACTCCTCGCGCCAGTCGGCATTCAGCTCACTCCAGGCCGGATCGCTGAAAAAGGCGGGCGGCGGATCCAACAAAACGGCCGCGTACACCAGGCTGCCACCACCCACACCAACGCCGCCCACGATGGTGGCATGTTGGAAAAACCACTGGCTGAAGTACCCTTTCAGGCCCAACCCCGGCAGCCAGAACAAGGCACGTGGATCACGGTCTGCCTTTTTAATGTCGGCCGATTGGATGCGGCGGCCTTGCTCCAGCACAGCCACGCGGTAGCCTTTTTCGGCCAGCCGCAGCGCGGCTACGCTGCCGCCAAACCCACTGCCAATGATGATGACGTCGTAATCCATGCTATACCCCCTGTGATTGCGGATTGCGGATTGCGGAATATGGATTGGGACGCGGATTTTCACGGATGCGGCGGATTTTCGCGGATAAAATGTAAAAATCCGTGCTTATCCGCAGCCCCCGCGTTTATCCGCGTCCCATTCTCTGAATGTGCGCTCATTGTGTGCTTGCAACTTGCCCCTGGTGGGCTACGTATTGGGCATAGCTTACCAAAGGGAGAAACATTACGCTATGGCAAATCAGGAAGAGCCTATTCGCATTGTGATTGAAGAAGAAGACCTGCCGTTGATTCCCGACAAACCGGGATTCAAAGCGCCGGATGTGAAGGCCGGGGCCAAACAAGTCGGCGACAAAGCCACGGAACTGGCGCAAAAAGCGTGGGACAGCGAATCGCGCCGCAAAGTGACAGATGGCGTGAAACAGGGCGTTTCTACGGTCGCCACGAAAAGCAGCAAAGCGGTTGCCAACAAGGTCGCCGAAACGATGGAGCAGCAAACGCGCCAGCAGGCGACAGCGTTGCAAAATCGGGTGCAGGAAATTGATTGGAAAGAAGAAGCCAAAAAGGGGTCGGCGCAGGGGCTGCGCTGGCTCAGTGAGCAGTTGACGACGCTGGCAGATCGTGTAACGGCCGTCAAACCCCCCAAACCAACCGGACCCGACGATCAAAAGCCGGTGTAAAGCGGCACGGCCGTTGTGCGAACGGCTTACCCCACGGCATAGGGGCGATCTTGCCAGAGCTGGACACACACGAAAGCCCCCAGGACCACTTCGGCAGCGATGATAGCGGCGACGATGACCCAGGGGAGAACGGCCGTTGGCGACTGCGCCGCCTGCTCCGCCCGCAGCAGCAGATTGGGAAGCCAACCCACTCCTGTTTGCTCCAGATACCAGGAAACCATCACCAGCAGCAGCGTAACAAAGCTGCTCAGTCCCATAGCCAGAGCCACGTCGAGAAACTGAAGCTGAAAGCGCGGCGTCGCGGCTTGCGGTTGGGCAGCCAACTGAGCCATCACGCGGCTGGCAAAACCGGGCGGTAGATCCGCCAGCGGCAAAACGCGCAGGCTTTCTTCTAAACTCAATCCCATGGGTTCCAGGGTATCTCGCTTTTCCATCAACTTTCATCCCCAGTTTCGATTTCCACAGACAAATAGTCGGCCAGCAGGCGGTGGGCGCGGAACAGGCCGGTCTTGACGGTTCCCAACGGCATGTCGGTGACGATGGCAATGTCAGCGTAGCTCATTTCCTGGGCGTAGCGCAGGGTAATGAGCAGGCGGTAGCTGTGCGGCAGGTGAGTGACGGCGGCGTAAAGGGCTTGCTGGCGTTCCCGGCTGAGCAGGACGGCTTCTGGATTGGGCGATGAAGGGGTGGCAACGGCCATATCAACCACATCCAGCGTCGCCAGTTCCCGCTTCAACTGCGGCAGCCGGTTGTAACACAGGTTCGTCGTGATGCGATAAAGCCAGGTGCTAAAGCGCGCCGCGCCCTGAAAGCGTGGCAAAGCCTGCCAGGCGCGCACAAAAGTCTCCTGGGCCACGTCCTCCGCTTCCTGATGATTGTTCAGGGTGCGCAAAGCCAGATTGTAGACCAGTTGTGCGTGCATCATGACCAATGCCTCAAAAGCGGTCGTGTCGCCCCGCTGCGCCAGTTTGATAAGCGCCGCTTCATCCTGACTCACAAAATACACTTTCTCCTTACCGGATTAGACCCGGCCGCGCGGGAAAAGTTTCACCAATTTGTCAATCAATACGCGCCGCTTTGCCAACCGGCGCGCAAGTGGGGAAAACGCGGCGCATTGGAAACCTGGTGAAACTTTCAGCAGCCGGGGCGGTCTAATCTAGTGTATTGACCTGAAACAAGTTGTTTTGGAGGTTTGCATGAGAGATTTAGTGGAAGGATTGGCCGTTTTAACGGCCGTTGCCCTGGTATTCAGCCCGGTTGTCGGCTACGTATGGTTCAGCCGGTTTCTGGCGCGCAAAGAAAAGGCCGCCCTGCGCGAGTTTGGCCTGACCGCAAATAAGGAGATTCGTTATGAGTGATGCGATTGAAGCCCTGGCCATCGGACTGTCGGTGGCGATTATATTCAGTATTCCGTTCGCCTTTTTCGCGTTTCTGCGTTACCTGCGTTACAAGGAAACGATTGCCCTGGCCGAACGCGGCTTACTGCGCGCAGACAGGCTGCGAAACGGCCGTGACACGCTCAAATGGGGCATTGTGATCACGGCCGTCGGCGCGGCCTTCACCTGCGGCTTATGGCCGTTGGGGTTCATCGGCAGCGGCATGAATTTCCCGCTGGGGTTTGGTCCCTGGATGATCGTCGGGCTGCTGCCCATGTTTTTTGGCTTCGCCCTCATCATCATCCACAAAGTCAACAAATCCGAAGCCACCACCTACGACGAGGCCAACGATGACGTAGACCCCATCCCACCCCACAAAGGTTAGAGGGCGTTATGTCTAACCGCTGGCTGGCCGAAATTCAAGAAGGCTTCCATTGTTTTGTGGCTATTTTGCAGGACATTCTGACAATGGTTCACAAACGACTCCGTCGTGTAGAATAAAAAAACGGGCTGGAAAACCAGCCCGTTTTCTTTTTCATCAGGTGTAAACGGCAATCTACTTGCGATCTAAGACGGTGATGCCGGGCAGTTCTTTGCCTTCCAGCAGTTCCAGGCTGGCGCCGCCGCCGGTGCTGATGTGGGTCATTTTGTCTTCCAGACCGGCTTTGCGCACGGCCGCGGCCGAATCGCCGCCACCGATGACCACCTGCACGCCGTGAGCCGTCAGCGCGGCCAGCAGTTTAGCCAGCGCATTGGTGCCTTCGGCGAAACGGTCAAATTCAAACACGCCCATCGGCCCGTTCCACACCACCAGACGCGCGCCTTGCAGCTCTTCGTTGAAGCGTTCGATGGTGTCCTGGCCTACGTCCAGGGCCATCTGGTCGGGCGGGATGCCCCATACAGACACGAGTTCGGCGGGAGCGTCGGCGGCAAATGCCGGGGCTACCACCACGTCGGTAGGCAGCACGATGCGGTTGGCCGCCAGTTTGAGGAGGCGTTCGGCCTCTGGGATGGCGTCCACTTCGACCAGGGACGTGCCAATCTGGTGGCCCTGGGCTTTGAGGAAGGTGTTGGCCATGCCGCCGCCGATGAGGACTTTGTCGGCGATTTTGAGCAGGTTTTCGATGAGTTTGATTTTGTCGGAGATTTTGGCCCCGCCCATGATGGCGACGTAGGGATGGGGCGGATTGGAAACGGCCGTGCCCAACGCATCCAACTCTTTGCCCATCAGGAAACCGGCCACCGCCGGGCCGCCTTTGGCGCGAATCATGCGCGCCGCCCCTTCCGTGCTGGAATGGGCGCGATGCACCGAGCCAAACGCATCTTCCACAAAAATGTCGGCCAGGTCGGCCAGTTTTTGCGACAGTTCGGGATTGTTTTTGGTTTCACCCGGCTCGAAGCGGGTGTTTTCCAGCAAAATGATGTCGCCGGGCTGCATGGCGGCCACGGCGGCGGTGACGCTGGGACCAACAACCTCGTCCATCTTTTTGACCGGACGGCCGAGGAGTTCACTCAGGCGGTCGGCGATGGGGTTCATGGCGTATTGTTTGTCGGCGGCGGAAGACGGCCGTCCCAAATGCGAACATAAAATCAACGCCGCGCCCTGGTCCAGCAAATAATTTAGAGTCGGCAGAGCGGCGCGGATACGGGCATCGTCGGTTACGGTAATGTGGTCAGCAGGGTTTTTGCTGCTGAGCGGCACGTTAAAGTCTACGCGCACCAGCGCTTTTTTGCCTTTTACGTCAATATCGGTAATCGTTTTTGTCTTCATAAATAATTTTCCTTCCTAATTAAAAACTGATGGAATCGAGTTCAATATAAACGCAAATTTCATTCTTGACCAGTGACAATTGTCACCAGCGGACGGCCGTTGCGCCGTCCGGTCAGGATTCATCCTGGTAAAGCACGTCTATCATTTGCCAATCGGCATAGCGGTAGTCTATGCCGGTGATGCCCAGCGCCTGCTTAATTTGCCGGGCGTGATCATTCAGTTTGACCGGGGAGACGTTGTACAAGTGGGCAACGGCCGTTGCGGCCACCTGTTGCGAGTTTTGCTCGTTCATCAACCATTCCACCGCTGCGGCCCAAACGGCCAGGCTGCCGGTCGGCAAAGATTGGACGGCCTTAAAATCGCGCCACAGCCGTCTGGCCCGCACCAGCGCCATGACGCCGCGTTCGCGCTGCTGCAAACCGGGTAAAAAGAGCGTTTCCACCGGGTCGCCCAGGCTGTCTGGGCGCAGTGGCAGGGGCAGCAGGCCGCCAAACAACGCCAGGGGCAATATCCAGGGTTCTAGT
>CALFEW010000361.1 GCA_937958365.1 uncultured Chloroflexota bacterium
AGTGAGTCTCCTTTGAAAATTTCGGATTTCGGATTGCGGAACTGCTCAGCGCCGCGCTCTGGCCAGGGTTTTCATTCCACCGCTTGCAGCCAGTGCTCCGTTTCGCGGGGCGAACGCTGGCGGTAAACTTGCAAATGAGCGTACTCCGGCCGGGCCAGCAGTTCGGGATAATCTCGATGGTGTCGTCGTCGGCTGGTAAGCGCAAACAAAAAGAGGGAATCGCGGCTGAAAAACTGGCCGCGCCAGCTTTCGCGGTTGCCGCCCCAAAGCTCTTCCTGGTGGCGGATGCGATGCATGGCGCGCCGGAACAGCCGACTCCAAATTAAGGGCAGCGAATAATCCAGCCAGATCAGGCAGTCGGCCTGTCCCCAGATGATGTCTCGCGCTTTGCCGTAATTGCCATCTACGACCCAGCATTGGCCGTTTAGGGCGGCGCTGACACGCTGCCGAAATTCGTCGGGCGGTGGCTCGGTCCAATTGGGACCCCAATGCAGCGCGTCGAGTTCGACGTGGCGCAGGTTCAGCCGTTCGGCAAGTTGGCGGGCCAGAGTCGTTTTGCCGGAACCGGTCGTTCCAACGATGGCGATTCGCTGCCCCGGCGTAGGTGGTGATGGCGTCATGACGTGGCGTGGTCAGACCGGTTTCGTACCGACGTGGATGGCAATTGTGCCAAACATAAACATTCTGTAGCCCACATCAGTAAATCCGGTCTGGCGCATGATCGCCGCCAACTCGTCCGGCCCCTTGAAGGCTTGCGTGCTGTCCGGCAGATAGCGGTAAGCATCGGCATTGCCGGAGATGAGGCGGCCCAGGGTGGGGATGACGTAGTTCAAGTGGATGCGGATGAAGGGCTTGAGCAGGTTGTCTTTGGGTGGGCTGGATTCCAGCACCACCACGCGCCCGCCGGGCTTTGTCACCCGCATTTGCTCACGGAATGCGCCGGGTACGTCTATAACGTTACGCATGAGGAAGCCGGAAGTGACGGCGTCGAACATGTCGTTGGGGAAAGGCAGGGCCAGGGTGTCGGCCGTCGTCCAGAGGACGGCCTGCCGGTCGGGGATGCGCTTGCCGGCCTGCATCATTTCGATGGTGAAGTCGCCGCCCACGGCCGTAATCCCCGGCCGTTGGCGCAATCCTTCCAGGGCAATATCGCCTGTGCCGGTAGCAATGTCCAGGAGACGGCCGTTTTCCGGCAGCCGCGCCTGCTGAATGACGTACTTGCGCCATTTTACATCCTGTCCGGCCGTCATCAGCCGGTTCATGGTGTCATAGCGCCCGGCAATGCGGGCAAACATATCTTGCACGTAATCGGCGCGTTCTTGTCCTTGTAGATGGGCCATTGTGTTGTGATCCGTGTGTTCCGTGTTCCGTATTCCGTGTTCCGTATTCCGTTTACGGAATACGGCTTACGGTTTACGGCTTACGCCTCCCCGCCTTCCTGCGGCTGCACTTCCCGCGCTTTGCTGTTGCCCGTAGGCGGGCCAATGACGCCTAATTCTTCCATGGCGTCAATAAGACGGGCGGCGCGTGTGTAGCCAATGCGAAAACGGCGCTGCAACAATGAAGTGGAGGCTTTGTTAAGCTGACGCACCATCTCGATGGCTTCGGGCATCAGTTCGTCTTCATACTGCTGCTTGAATTTGTTCTCTTCTTCGATGGCCTGGAGTTCTTCCCACAACGGCCGTTGTGGTTCTGCCGCTTTCGCCGGGGCCGGACGGGCCGGGCGGGGTCGTGGGTCGGCTTTGGGCTGGCTGCTGGACAAAGGCATGGTGTCCAGGGTGATATTTTCCGGCGCGACGGTCTCTAATGGCGCTGGCTCCGGCGTGCTGGTTTCCGGCGCAAGGGGCGTGGGCGCGACGGCCAGCGGCCTGCGGGCCGTTGCCTGGGCTGGCGTTAAGTCTGGCGCAGCTGACGAATTGGAAGGGCGCACGGCCGTTGGCGCTGGTGGTGTGGCAGGCGGTGTGGAAGAAACGGCCGTTGCGCGGGGAATTGCCGCCTCTTCCGCCGAGATCGTGCTGAAACGGCGGGCGCGCTGCCAATAAGCGATGATACCGCCCAATTCCTTATCGCCGACGTAACAGCCTTGCAGGCGGGCCGGCGCGGCCGCATCCGGGCTTTGGAAGAGCATGTCGCCCTGGCCCAGCAGCCGCTCTGCGCCGGTGGTGTCCAAAATCACCCGGCTGTCGGTGCTGGAAGCCACGGCGAAGGCGATACGCGCCGGGAAGTTGGCTTTGATAATATCGCTGACTACGTCTACAGACGCCCGTTGCGTGG
>CALFEW010000362.1 GCA_937958365.1 uncultured Chloroflexota bacterium
ATACGTCCTTTTCGTCTCCACCCACCCCACCCCTTCCCCGTCCCACCGATTGGCAGTTCGACAACGGCCTGGGCGGTTTCGGCGCCGACGGCAAGGAGTACCAGATTTACCTGCGGCCCGGAGAAACCACACCCGCGCCCTGGATCAACGTCATCGCCAATGAAACTGTCGGCTTTCTGGTCTCGGAAACGGGCGGCGGGTACACCTGGGCGGTGAACAGCGGCGAAAACCGCCTCACCGCCTGGCGCAACGACCCGGTAAGCGATGGGCCATCGGAACTGCTCTATTTACGCGATGAAGAAACGGCCGTTCTCTGGTCGCCCACCCCGCAACCCACCCCAGCCAACGCCCCCTATTTGGTACGGCACGGGGCCGGGTATACCATTTTTCAGCATCACAGCCACGGCCTCAAGCAAGAAACACGCCTCTTTGTCAGCCCCACAGAGCCGATTAAGATCATCCAACTCCGGCTGGAAAACTGTTGGGAACGGCCGCGCCGCCTGACGCTGACCCTGTGCGCCGAATGGGTGCTGGGCGTGAACCGCGAAAGCAGCCAGCCCACGCTCGTCCCCAGCTACGACCGGGACCATTTCGCCCTGCTGGCCCGCAATCCCTACAACGCCGAGTTTGGCGAGCGGGTCGCGTTTGTGGCCGCCTCCAAACAACCGCACGGCTTCACGGCTGACCGGGCGGAATTCCTGGGGCGTTTGGGTGACTACACTCGTCCCACGGCGTTGGGGCGGATTGGCCTGGACAACCAGGTGACGGCCGGGTTAGATAGCTGCGCCGTCCTGCAATTGCACCTCGATTTGCCGCCGGGTGGCAGCGAAACAGTTTGTTTTTTCGTGGGGCAAGGGGCGGATCAGGCGGAAACCCTGGCCCTGTTGTCGCAGTTTCAAGAGATGGGGCGGGTAACGGCCGTTTACCAATCCGTCCACACACTCTGGGATGAACTGCTGGGCGCTGTCACTGTCGCCACGCCCGATCCGGCCATGAACCTGCTGCTCAATCGCTGGCTGCTGTACCAGACGGTGGCCTGCCGCCTGTGGGGGCGTTCCGCCCTTTATCAATCGAGCGGCGCTTATGGCTTCCGCGACCAGTTGCAAGACGTGATGGCTCTGCTCCATACCCGGCCCGACCTGGCCCGCGAACACATTGTGCGCGCCGCCCACCATCAATTTGAAGCCGGCGACGTGCTGCACTGGTGGCATCCACCCAGCGGGCGCGGCGTGCGCACCCGCATCAGCGACGACTTGCTCTGGCTGCCCTACGTCACCGCCCACTACGTGTCCACCACCGGCGATGAAACGATTTTGCAGGCCACCGCGCCCTTCCTGAAGGGCGAGCCATTGGCGAAAGAGGAAGAGGAACGCTATGGCTGGTATGAAGCGACGGTCAAACGGTACACGCTGCTGGAACATTGCCGTCGGGCGCTGCGTAAGGGGACCACAGTCGGCCAGCATGGCCTGCCGCTGATGGGCAGTGGGGATTGGAACGACGGCATGAACCGCGTCGGCATTGACGGGCGCGGCGAGAGCGTCTGGTTGGGCTGGTTCCTATACAGCACGCTGACGGCGTTTGCCGCTTTGTGTGAACAGGTGGGCGAAGAGGGGGCCACTGCTTACCGCCAACAGGCCGCCGCCTACCGGGAAGCCCTGGAAACGCAGGGTTGGGACGGCGACTGGTATCGCCGCGCCTACGACGACGATGGCGCGCCGCTGGGTTCGGCGCAAAATCAGGAGGGGCGAATTGACGCCATCGCCCAATCCTGGGCCGTGCTCTCCGGCGCGGCCGAGCCGCAGCGGGCGCGGCAGGCCATGCAGGCAGCCTATGAACATCTGGTACTGGAAAACGAACGGCTCATCTTGCTGCTCACGCCTCCCTTTGACAAAACGGCCCGCGACCCCGGCTACATCAAAGGCTACTTGCCGGGCATTCGGGAAAATGGCGGCCAATACAGCCACGCGGCCGTGTGGACGATTTGGGCTTTTGCCCGCTTGGGTGAGGGAAACGTGGCTCATGGGCTGTTCGACCTGATTAACCCCATCACCCACGCTGACACGCCGGAGAAGGTCAGCCGCTACAAAGTGGAGCCGTATGTGCTGGCGGCCGATGTCTATGGCGTGCCGCCCAACCAGGGGCGCGGCGGCTGGACGTGGTATACCGGTTCCAGCGGCTGGCTGCTGCGGCTGGGGCTGGAAGGGATATTGGGCTTACGCAGGGTGGGGCAAACCTTACTTCTGGAGCCGTGTATTCCTCAGGCATGGGCGGAGTATAAGATGGTGTATTGCAACGGCCGTGCCACCGCCTACCACATCCACGTCAAAAATCCGGCCGGCGTCCAGCAGGGCGTAGCCGAAGTCTGGCTGGATGGACAGCGTTTACCCGGCCCCCACATCCCGCTGCACGACGACGGCCAAACCCATCAAGTGGATGTTTTGTTAGGCCCACAACAAACCAGCGCCTGAGTTTGTTCACACCCCCTAATCGCTAATCCGTCAATCTCCCCCAACTGGGGGAGTGACATATCCCCTGCCCAGCCGATGGTCACAAAGCGAACAGGTTGTATTATGTAATGAATAACACCCACCTTCTGAGCCGACAACCAACCCCAAACTCATTCAACGCTCCGGCTGTCGTTTCTAGAGCCAATAGCTT
>CALFEW010000363.1 GCA_937958365.1 uncultured Chloroflexota bacterium
TTGAGCTTGGCTACGGCCGTTTGCACCCCATTCCGCACCGCACTCACTTCACCGGTAAACACGGTGAACGCCTTACCGCCCATGGCAAATGGCAGGCGGATTTCGATGAGTTGCACGGGCGCGGCTTTAACGGCCGTGTCCGCCGCCACAATCGCCGCCGCCAGGGTAAATGTCTCCACCACGCCAATGGCCTTTACTTCCTCAATTTCCGTCGTCGCCGTCAGCGCCGGGAAGACGCTGGGATGCACGTTGGAGAGGATGAAATGGTCTACCACCACCTCCGGCGCGACCTGCTGCCCAACTGTTACCGCATTTTTGACGTGGCTGATGGCCCCGGCGATGAGGATGATGTACTTGCCAGGGCAGACCACGTGGGCGCGCAGCAGTTCCACGTCGGCCGCCTTCAGGATGGTATCGGTTGTCAACATGCCACGGGCAATGCTGCGTAATTCAATCAGGCCAATGGCCCGTTTGGGAGTTGTTGCTCTGGGGATTGTCGTTTCTGGCATCATCTTAATTTGCCTCGATTACGATAGATTCAGGAGTTACGCGAACCACCACACCATCCATGCTGGCGTGAACCGGCGCGCCCAGGCCGCCTTTGGTAATTTCGCCCACCAGGTCGCCACATTTCACCACGTCGCCCACTTTGACGACCGGCCAGGCGGGCATGCCGATGTGCTGGCGCATGAGCAGTTCGACGCGGGTGAAGGGGGTGGATACGGCCGTTAACGGCGCGGCCACGTCATATTTCGCCAGGTCCAGCCGGTTGATCAGCCGCGTCATCGGCACGCGGCGATAATCGCGGTAGGGGTCGGCTTCGGTCGTGCGGTGGTACGGGTTCTTCAGTCCGGCTTTCACCAGGTCGCGCTTGATGTTCAGGGCGATGTCGCCCGGCTCAAGATGCACCGGACAGGCATAATTGCAGGTGCGGCATTCGCAGCACAGCATTGCCCCGGCCATTTGCGCGTCTGTCAGCGGCACGCCGGAGGCCAGCAGCAAGATCAGCTTGTGCGGCTGAATGGCGTGGCCCTGCGCGTGGCGCGGGCAGTAATCGGTACACATGTAGCACTGGTCGCAGGCGGCGATAGCCTGCATGTCAAACGTTTCACGCGGCGTGCGCCGCTTGACGCTCAGTTGATGCTCGAAGGGCAGCACCAGCAGCATCTTGGTGCGCTTGGTCACGGGCGCGTCCAGGTTGGCGACCACCTCGCCCATCATCGCCCCGCCATCCAGAATGACGGGGTCGGGCGTGGTTGC
Source organism: uncultured Chloroflexota bacterium (assembly GCA_937958365.1). Classification (GTDB taxonomy): domain Bacteria; phylum Chloroflexota; class Anaerolineae; order Promineifilales; family Promineifilaceae; genus Leptovillus. The sequence continues at coordinate 1,261 of CALFEW010000363.1, forward strand.
GCCACCGGCCAGGGCCAGCACCTCGCGCAGCCGCACGCCAATCGGCACTTTGACGGTGACAGGCTGCCGTACTGCGCCAATGACGGTGATGTATTTTTCGGTGACGGAACGGCCGTGCAGCGCCGCGTCAATGTTGTAAAGCGTCTCGATGTTTTGCACCACGCAGCCCACGTCAATGGGCAGGCCCCCTTCGGGCACGACCCGACCCAGCACGTCGTACACCAGCACCTGCTCGTCGCCCGCCGGGTAAAAATTGCCCAGTTCGGCGATGGAAATGTCGGTGGCTGTGCCCAGCGCGGCGCGCAAAACGGCAATCACTTCTTTGTATTTGCCTTTCACGCCCAGCACGCCCCGCGCCGCGCCGGTGGATTGCATTGCCGCCCGCAGTCCGGCAATCACTTCCGGCGCGTGATGGCGCATCAACTGCTTATCCACGTGGGTCAGCGGTTCGCACTCCGCGCCGTTGGCGATGACCACTTCGGCCTTCGCCTGGAGCTTGACGTACGTCGGAAATCCGGCCCCCCCGGCCCCGGTTACGCCCGCGGCCTGCACCGCCTGCACAATTTCTTGCGTCGTTTCCACTAGATTCTCCTGGGGAATTGATTACAAAGGGACTAAGGTACAAAGGAACAAAGGTTTTCTTTAGTTCTTTGTTCCTTACGTCCCTTTGTTTCTTTGTAATAACTTCTTACACCGCCGAAAATGCCCCTACCAGCGTACAGCGCCGGATGCGCGTGAAGGTGCGCGCTGTGGTCATGCCTTCGCCGGTGCGCCCGGCGATGGTGAAGCTGGTGTGCCCTTCGCCGCCGAAGCCCAGCCCGGCGTAGGAGGGCGCATTCTTCACGAAAACTGTCGTATTGATCGCCCGGCCAAATTCGCTCATGTGGTAGATGTTGGACGAGTGGATGATGGCGGAATGGCGCAGACCGGCTTCAACTTCAACGGCCGTATCCACTCCGTCCGCAAAATCACGCACCCGCACCACGCCCAACACCGGCAGCATCAACTCGCGGCGCACAAACGGATGGTCCTTGTCCACTTCCACCACAATGGCCCGCATTTCTTCGTCGGCCGGGATGCCCATCTCGGCCAGAATGACGCAGGCATTGCGGCCAATGTACCGGGGGTTGGGGCCGGTGCGCTTCTCGTTGAGGACGATTTTCTCCAACTGTGGCAGCCGTCCGGGGTCCAGCACATGCACATTACCGGCGGCGCGGAAGGCCGCCATCAGCGCGTCGGCGATACCGGCCGTCACGATGACCTCTTTTTCCGAGGTGCAGGGCATGTTGTTGTCGAAGGAATGGCCCAAAACGATGTCCCGCGCCGCTTTCGCCGCGTCGGCCGTGTCGTCTACCAGCACGGGCGGGTTGCCCGCCGCCGCGCCAATGGCCCGCTTGCCCGATTTCAACGAGGCGTCCACCACGGCTTTGCCGCCGGTCGTACAAATCAGATGAATTTGCGGATGGTACATCAGTTCTTGGGCTACTTCGATGGTCGCTTCTTGCGCCGCCACCAACAGGTTGGGCGGGCCGCCCGCGCTTTCAATCGCTTCGTTCAGAATGTCCATCGTCATCAGGGAAGATTGTTGGCTGGCGGGATGGGGGGCAAAGACCACGGTGTTGCCCGCCGCCACCATGCTGATGGCGTTGTTGATCACCGTCGCCGTGGGATTGGTGACGGGCGTAATGGACAGGATGACGCCGAAGGGGGCGCATTCTTCCAGGGTCAGGCCATCGTCGCCCACGTAGGCGTCGTTGGGCAAAATTTCCACGCCGGGCGTCTTTTCGGCGACGAGCAGGTTTTTTAATACTTTGTCGGCGACGCGCCCCATGCCGGTTTCTTGCACGGCCGTTTGCGCCAGTTTTTGCGCGTTTTCGATGGCCGCTTCACGCATGGCCTGGATGATGGCCTTGCGCTGGGTCAGGCTGACGCGCCGGAAACGGGCAAGAGCGACGTTGGCCGCCTTCACCGCTTCGTCCGGGGTGGCAAACACGCCGCGAAAGTGGGCGGCGCGGGGCAGGGGGGCTGGGGTACGGCCGTTGGCGGTACCGCCTAACTGCGCCATCACCTGCTGAATAATCGCTTCAATTTGTGCATCTTGGATTTGTGCCATCATTTATCTCCTACGTCCCTGGGAGCGCGGACGGGACGTCCGCAGCA
>CALFEW010000364.1 GCA_937958365.1 uncultured Chloroflexota bacterium
TCGCTGGAGCTTGCCTGGTAGAAACGAATTTTCGGGTCCACGATGCGGATGGCGTCCAGAACGCGCGTCACGCCTAAACCGGTCACATCGCCGGTAAAGACCGGCTGGTTCCAGGACGTCTGCACAAAGGATTGCGCCGCCAGGTTGTAAACCTCGTCCGGTTTGAATTCTTCTAAAATGTGGATGAGCGAAATCTGGTCGCCTAAATCGCCGGGGACCAGGGTGATTTTGTCCTGGACGTGCTGAACGCGATGAAAATTGACGGTGCTGGTGCGGCGCACCATGCCGACAACGTTGTAGCCTTTGCCAAGTAAAAAATCGGCCAGGTATGAGCCATCCTGACCGGTAATGCCTGTAATGAGTGCTGTTGGCATCCTCTTTCTCCTTTCCGCTTGAACTAACAGCCACAGAGAGCTATCGTTTTAATGTGTAAGTCGGCGGATTATAGCCCAGGGAAATGGATGCGTAAAACGGCCGTTACCCATCGTCTGCCAAAGGCATAAGAAACGTAGGGGTTCTGTGTTTTAGTCCACCCGCTGGATGTGCGCGCCCAATGTCTTCAGCTTTTGCTCGATGCGCTCATACCCGCGATCAATCTGGCCGATATTGTGGATGACGCTCGTGCCTTCGGCGCACAAAGCCGCCAGAACCAGCGCCATCCCGGCGCGGATGTCCGGGCTGGGCACGCCCTGCGGACTGGCATGAAGCGCACTCCGTCCTTCGATAATTACGCGATGCGGATCACAAATGACTACCCGCGCTCCCATAAAGGTCAGGTTGTCCACAAAGAAAAAGCGGCTTTCGTACATCCAATCGTGCAGCAGCACTGAGCCGTGCGCCTGGGTAGCAATGACTACCGCGATGCTCATCAGGTCGGCGGGGAAACCGGGCCAGGGCAGCGGTTTGATCTGCAAAATGCGCCCGCCCAACGCCGAGGCAATACGCAGCGGCTGGTCGGCGGGTACGATCACGTCTGGCCCGTCCACTTCCCAAATGACGCCCAGCTTTTCATACACCAGCCGGATCATGCCCAGATACTGCGGATCGGCGTTTTTGATGCGGATTTCGCCGCCGGTAACGGCCGCTGCGCCAATAAAGCTGCCCACTTCCATAAAGTCCGCGCCAATGGTGTACTCCGTGCCGCTCAGCCGCTCCACGCCCTCGATGGTCAACCGATTGGTACCGATGCCCTCAATGTGCGCGCCCATCTGATTGAGAAAGTAACACAAATCGCGCACGTGTGGTTCGCAGGCGGCATTGTCTATGATAGTCTGACCGTGAGAGAGAACGGCCGTCATCACTGTGTTTTCCGTCGCCGTCACGCTCGCTTCCGCTTGCAGGTAATACCCCGCGCCGGTCAGTTTGTCCGCTTTCATGTGGAAGATGCCCCGATCCACCAGTTCCACCCGCGTGCCCAGCGCTTCCAGACCACAAATGAGGGTGTCTAACGGCCGTCCGCCAATCACATCCCCGCCCGGCAGCGGCAAAATCACCTCGCCCATCCGCGCCACCATCGGCCCCGAAAACACAAACGAAGCCCGCGTGCGGCCGGCCAACAAACTGTCCAGTTCCGTCTTGTGAATGCGCTGCGCATGCACCCGCCAGCTTCCCGGCGACAATTCCGTCACCTCCACACCCAGGTCACGCAATATCAAAATGGTATTGCGCACATCCTGAATGTCTGGAATGTTGTGCAGCACCACCGGCTCGTCCGTCAGAATACAAGCAGGCAGCAGCTTCAACGCCGCGTTTTTATTGCCGCTGACCGTGATGGTTCCTTGCAGGGGAAATCCGCCTTCAATGACAAATTTGCTCATAATCCTTCCCGTTTTTGGGGACCAGTCTGCTCCGCCGCCAACCCATCAAAAAAAGTGACTTATTTTGTGAATCAAACCATTCACAGACTTCCTAGATCCATTCCGCCATCTAAGAGATGCTGTGAACGTCGTGGGAAAATACTTGCGCTGTCATGCGTTGCCGGGCGGCAACCAGGTCCAGTTTTTAAACTCGCCAACTACCGATACCCGGCGATTGTAACCAGCGGCTGCACACCGGGCAACCGATGAACCCCCTACGCCACCAGTGACATCTATCACTTGACACAATGTCGGGAATATTTGAAACTTGACCCACCAACCACTATTTACCGGAGGTCTTTCTTTATGGAATATACGCCGTCAGAACTCATGATTATCAACGCATCCCGCGCCCTACAAGGCAGCCGCGTCGTCTTTGTGGGCGTCGGTTTGCCCAACATCGCCTGTAACCTGGCCCGGCGCAGCCATTCGCCAGAGATCGAACTGGTCTACGAAAGCGGCGTCTTCGGCGCAAATCCCGCCCGCCTGCCCCTGTCCATTGGCGATCCCACACTCGTCAGCGGCGCCAAATCCGTCACCAGCATGGCCGACTTGTTCATGTATTACCTGCAAGGCGGGCTGGTAGACGTGGCCCTGCTCGGTGGCGCGCAAATTGACCGCTATGGGAATTTGAACACGACAACCATTGGTGATTATACGAAACCAAAGGTACGTCTGCCCGGTTCCGGCGGCGCGTGCGAAATCGCCATCAACGCCAAAAAAATCTTGATGATCATGCGCCTGAAGGGGCGCGCTTTTGTGGACAAGCTCGATTTTGTCACGAGTCCCGGCCACCTGGATGGCGGCGATGCCCGGCAGCGCGCCGGTTTACCCGGCGAAGGCCCAACTCTGGTCATCACCGACCGGGCGCTGTTCGATTTTGACAATGCCGACCACGAGATGACGCTGATTGAGATTGCGCCTGGGGAAACCGTAGCCAGCATCCAGGCCGACATCCCCTGGCCGCTGCGCGTCTCGCCCAACCTGAAGGAAATGACACCCCCCCAACCCGACGAACTGGACATCATCCGGCAGCAGTTGGACCCGGAAGGCATGTACCGCTAACCTGGGAGCGCGGGCGTCTCGCCCGCATTCCCCAACATCAAAAAGGACTCAATTCAATGACTACGCGATATGCCCATCCCCAGGGCCACGTGTTTTACCGCAAGATGGATTACGCCCGACCCAAAATTTCTCATGGGGAGGGCATTTATCTTTATGACGAAGATGGCAAACGTTACATTGACGGTTCTGGCGGGCCGTTGGTGGTGAATGTGGGACACGGCCGTTCCGAAATCGTCGAAGCCATGCGCCAACAAGCCCAAGACGCCGCCTATGTCCACGCCACCATGTTCACCAGCGAAGCCATCGAAACCTACTCCGACGCCCTGGCCGACATCGTGCCATTGGACGAACCCCGTTTTTATTACCTGAGTAGTGGCTCAGAAGTGGTGGAAGGGGCCATCAAACTCGCCCGACAAATCCAGATGGCCCGCGGCCAGACGAATCGCACTATCATCGTCTCGCGCTCCCTGAGTTATCACGGCATGACATTGGGCGCGCTCAGCATCAGCGGACGACCGGGTTTGCGCAACCCGTACCTGGGCATGATGCGAGACATGCCCCACATTCTTCATCCTTACCCTTACCGCTATCCGGCCAGTGGCGTTGAACTGGCCGACCGCCTGGAAGAAACCATCCTGGCCTATGGCGCAGAAAATATCGCTGCCTTCATCGCCGAACCCATCAGCGGGGCCAGCCTGGGGGCCGTCGTGCCGCCAGACGATTACTGGCCGCGCATCCGCCAGATTTGCGACCGATATGGCGTGCTGCTCATCGCCGATGAGGTGTTGGTGGGCATGGGGCGCACCGGCAAATGGTGGGGATTAGACCATTGGAACATCCGACCAGACATTTTGATTACGTCTAAGGGCACGGCTTCCGGCTATTTTCCGTTGGGGTTTGTGGCGGCAAACGGCCGTGACGTGGACCAAATTTTCCACACCCTCGGCGATTTTAACCATGGCGGTACGTTCAGCCACCACGCCGTGGGCGCGGCGGCCGGGCTGGCAACCCTGCGCATTTTGCAGCGCGAAAAGCTCGTGGAAAACGCGGCCAACCTGGGGCCATACCTGAACACCCAATTGCACCACACCTTCGCCCACCACACCCACATCGGCGACATTCGCGGCCGGGGCTTGTTCTGGGGATTGGAAATTGTGCAAGATCGCGCTACCAAAGCCCCCTTCCCGGCCAAGCAAAAGACGGCCTGGCACATCGCCGAACGCGCTTTTGAACTGGGTCTGGTCATTTATTACTCGCAGGGCTGCGCCGATGGCGCATCTGGCGACGTGATCATGCTGGGGCCGCCGCTTACCATCAACCAGGCGCAGATTGACGACATGGTGGCTGTCCTGAACCAGGCGGTTGGTGAAATTCTCGGTTAACCTGACCAGAAATATGTCAGAAAACGGTCCGCAGATTTCGCAGATTGACGCTGAGTAAGGGGAAAAATCTGCGAAATCTGTCGTGGGCAAGCGCTACCCAGGCCCAAATCGTCGCAGTAAATTATTGTTGTGGCTGTCGTCTGGGTTGGCGCGCATGTAGCGCCGCACTTCGTCGTCGGCTAACGGCCGTTCAACGGCATGATAACCAGGCGTCGTAATGAAGCCGGCCTTCCCCAATCGGGCCAGTTCTGTCGCCGCAAACCAACGCCCGCCGGCAAGCTGCAATTCCCCAATTCGCCGCTGCTGGTGAAAATAAAGACCATCCACAATGCCCGCCGTCAGCCGGTTGACAAACATTTGGGCAAAAACGGCAATGTGACCATCCACCACCCGGCTGTGATCGGGCGTCGAATCGGGCTGAATGTCGCCCACGCCCGCGTCTAGCGCCAGCCCTTCGGCCAAAGCGGACAAACCATCGCTGAGGGCGGTGGTGATTGCGCCGCGCACGCGGAAGGGCGCGGCAGCGATGTCTGTTTCTACTTCGCCCAGGCTGGTCCCCTGGCTGGCCAGGATGATGCCGCCCAACAGCGGCCCCAGCCCAAAGGTGAAAAGGCCACCCAACGGCCCGGACAAAAAGAGCAGCAAGTCTGTCCACCAGGGCAGGTCTACGTTGACGGCAATCTGGCTGCTGTCTGCGGCAAACTGGGTTGTGCCGCGCAACAGGCGCACTCGCACCGGACCGAGGAAGGTGATGACGGCCGTATCTTGTTCGGCACGGCCGTTTACTTGCAGCGCATCCCCTTGCATCACCAAAGAAAGGTCGGTGATCGTCGCATCATTCACCTCTGTATTCACCATGGCCGCAGCTTCAGCGGCCAAAACGGTGTTGAGAAGTTGGCGGCTGTAAATCACGCCAAATTCGGTCAACGTCGGCAGATGGCTGCGTTCATCACCACCGTCGGCCGCATCGCCCGGTAGCGCCACCTGAATTGCCAGCGCGTCCACGTGGTCATCATCGGTAGCGCGGCGCAGGCGCAACGCTACGGGCCAACTATCACGCGCCGGTGGGTCGTCGGGGAAAAGATTGACTTCCAGGCTATCCACAATCGGCGACACGACATCTAATTCCACCCCCGCCAAAATCGCCTGCGTCTCCGGCGAGGTGAAATAATTGTCAATCATGGCCTCGGTCAATGGGAAGGCCGGTGGTT